>NZ_QUJI01000011.1:0-110345 GCF_003480545.1 Clostridium sp. AM29-11AC | reverse complement strand
TATCGAATTCTTATCTGGAAGGTTTCATTCCCATAGACACAGAATATTTTACAGCCTCGTATTCATGCTTTGGACAAAAATTTTAATCTGGTGGAGATTCCTGTCTCCTACAGGGACAGGCCAGCCGGAAGCGTGTCGAAGCTGAATACCTACAGGGACGGGCTAAAGGTCCTGAGGACGATTGCGAGACTTTTTCGGGAATACCGCCCCTTTGAATTTTTTGGATGGCTGGGACTGTTCCTTTTTCTGATTGCTACAGCCTGCTTTATTCCGATCTTTTTTGGATTCCTGCACACAGGACAGGTGCTCAGGTTCCCTACTCTGATTGTGATTTCAGGGTTCTATGTGATTTCCTTCCTGCTGTGGATGTGCGGTCTGCTCCTGGACGTGATTGCCAAGAAGCACAGACAGCTCTTTGAGCTGTATCTGAACCTCAGGCCAGACAGAAAACGAGAATCCGATCAATAAAGCTTTTCTGACGCCCCGCTTTGCGATAGACACAGACGGGGCATAATTTGTGTATTGTGACAAGATCTTTTGCAGGAGAAAGAGAATGGGAGAAAGTTATTTATCAGGCCGGAATGGCCTTAGTGATGTCAAAAATAGCAGGCGCGGGGCAAAGGGAGATGGCGCGGGCGCAAAAATTTCATCAAAAAGTATCCGTCTTACCTCAAAATTATTTTATGTTTTTTTACTGTACACAGTATTTATATGGTTCTGTGAGGCTGCAGACTTATTCTGTTATCTGACAGGTCTGCCTCAGACAAGTATTCTGTCGAGAGTGTTTGCGCTTGCAGCCGCCGCAGCTTTCCACCTTTACTGGGGAAAACGGGTTTCCTTCAGCAGTGCCTCGAAAAATCAAAAAATACTGTTTGCGGCAGGATGCCTGTTCATTATGGGCTTTTGTCTGGTGAAATGTATTTTTCCGGATTTCAGCTACGATACAGGAAATTACCATCTTTATGTGCAGGTTCCGGGATTTACGGATAATATTCACGAGAGTGTGCTGCCGGGGAGATTCCAGCTTTTTGGCTTCCGTCTGCCGGACCGTATGTTTTATCTGTTCAGAGCAGTGCTGGGTCTGAGGCTGGGAATGCTCTTTACCGGACTTGCTTTGACAGTATCGTATGCCCAGATCTGCTCCCTTTTGAACAGTTTTCTGGAGCAGATGGACAGGCCCCAGACGAAGACAGGCAGGGCGGCAGTGGGACTTCTGGCCTGTGTGCCCTTCCTTTCGCTGCTGTTTCTTCTGAAAAATGAGGTTCTCATGCAGCTGGGAACTTACATGGTGGAAATTCTGTGTCTTCCGTTTTTTATTGAGCTTCTGTCTTTTCTTCTTCAGGAAGAGGAGAGCGAAGAGAAGGCTGTCCTCTTTTGCATCCTGGGAGGCTTTTTTTTCTGCACGAAAATGACTAATATTGTGTACCTGATACCAGTACTGGTCTTATATATTATCAAAATCAGAAAAATCGTTACAGTCAGACTTTTTTTAGGCTGCCTGATTTCAGGGGCCATTCCTGTGTCTGTCTATCTGATTTATAACGGTCTCACCACCGGGAACATTGTCTATCCTTACTATAATACAATTTTTCACTCTCCATGGTTTCCGGATGCCGATTTTAAGGATGGACGCTGGGGACCAAGAGGGATGAAAGAACTTCTGCTGTGGCCTTTTTATATGCTTCTCTATCCGGATTACAGGACGTCAGAGCTGCCGACCAGATATGTACTGGATATGTGGGCCGGGTATATAGCCATAGGAATTCTTGTAATCAGCGGATTCCTTAGGGGCTGGAAAAAATACTGGAGAGAGGGGATTTTGCTGATTGTCTATGTATTCTCTCTCTACGGGTGGGCTGCGACTACAGGACACAGCAGATATCTGATGATAGGAAGCATACTGAACGCCTTAATTTTTGGCTTCTGGTATATCAGAACGGTTTCATCCATGAAGCCTGTCCGCTGCGCTGCCGGTGTTTTTCTGCTTCTGTTTTTCGCAGGACAGGTCTGCAGCAGCGGCTGGGGAACCTTACATGGCTCAGAGTGGGGCTTCAGGAGTATATCGCAGCCGGAAAAAAAGGCCAACATTTCCTGGTTTTTCCGGGACAGAGAGCTGGCCGATCAGGAGACCAGGCAGAAAATCGATGCTGTATATCTGACACAGAATAACTGGGGCGGATGGGCAGAAATGCTGGCAGAGGGAAAACCCATAGTAAATCTTCAGGCAATTCAGTTTGAGCTTCAGGATAAAGAAGAATTTTATGAGAAAGTTCATTCCTGGATGAGAGAGGGAAAACAGGTCTGGGACATGCTTCTGGAAGGGGAGGAAAACCTGCACACTTATCTGGATGGGCTGAACGGACTTGGATATTACGTGGAAGATATGGAGTATCTGGATAATTCCCTGGTGGGCTACAGAACAATGGCCATAGCCAGACTGACCATGGCCGATGGAAGGGAGAATCAGATCATCACAGCAGGGCGGGAGGAAAATTCCGCGACCGTACGGCGGCCGGCAGACCGATGCACGGTGAAAGCTCTGGCAGGCAATCCGGTCTATACAGGAGAGGGGCAGGAATTTACTCTGATTATTGAGGCCAGGGACAGCGCAGGAAATGAGCAGACTGTGAGAATTCCAATGGAGGGAAAGCAGTACAGGAAAATAGAGGCTCCTATGGACCTGTCAGGAATGGAGGAGCAGGTAGAACTAAGTGTGAGGACAGAGCCGGAGACAGTAATAGAGGCGGTAGTGAACCTGCAGCTTATCCCTGCAGAATAGAGGAATCAGAAGGGCATTTATGCCGGAAAAGGAAGAGAAACAAAGATTTCCCATCCGCGCTTTCCGTCTTGAAACCATCCCCGGTCTGTACTATAATGAAGAACAAAGCCGGAAGTCCGGCCAAACCAGACAAAAAGTAAGGAGAAAACATATGTTAGACGGAAAGAAAACACTCTTCAGCGGTATGCAGGCTACCGGAAACCTGACTCTTGGAAATTATCTGGGAGCGCTGAAGAACTGGGTTACCATAAGCGATGAGTACCAGACTTTTTTCAGTGTGGTTGATATGCACTCCATTACCGTCCGCCAGGATCCGGCGGAGCTCAGAAAGAGAGCCAGAAATCTTCTGACACTGTATATTGCGGCAGGACTGGATCCGGAGAAGAACTGCATTTATTACCAGTCCCATGTGAGCGGACATGCGGAACTGGCCTGGATTTTAAACTGCTTCACCTACATGGGCGAGTTAAACCGTATGACGCAGTTTAAGGACAAGGCAGCCAAGCACGCGGACAATATCAACGCGGGACTTTTCACCTACCCGGTTCTGATGGCGGCAGACATTCTGCTCTATCAGGCAGATGTGGTTCCGGTGGGTATTGACCAGATGCAGCACCTGGAGCTTACAAGGGACATCGCCATCCGGTTCAACAATATTTACGGCGATGTATTTACCGTGCCGGAGGCCTATATCGGCAAGGCCGGAGCAAAGATCATGAGCCTTCAGGATCCGGCTAAGAAGATGAGTAAATCAGACGAAAATCCAAACGGAAGCATCTATCTGATGGACGATCCGGATACGATCATCCGCAAATTCAAGCGGGCGGTGACAGACTCTGAGGCCTGCGTGCGCTACTGTGACGAGCAGCCTGGCATCAAGAACCTGATCGATATTTACAGGGCCTGCACAGGAAAGACTCCGGAGGATGTTGAGCGCGAGTTTGACGGAAAGGGATACGGAGACTTTAAGATGGCTGTGGGCGAGGCAGTTGTGGGAGTTCTTCGTCCTCTTCAGGAGAAATATGCAGAGCTCTCCAAGGATAAGGCCTACATCGACAGCGTGATTAAGACCAATGCCGAAAAGGCTCAGTATTTTTCCAGCAAGACACTGAGAAAGGTTCAGAAAAAGGTCGGCTTCCCTGAGAGAATCAGATAATAGGAAAGAAAAGGCATTCGCTTGCCAGGACAGATAAAAGGCGGTATACCCTTCTGCAGGGCGTACCGCCTTTTCGTGGTCCCATCAAAGATTTCCGCGTTTGTTTCGGGAAGCGGATGCTTCAAAAGAGCCGGTCTCCCCTTCCTGTCAGGCTGGAAATGTGACCGTGATCAGCAGAGATTTTTCATCCTGGGTAGCTGCCGATATTTTCCCCCGGTGGGCGTTTACAATAGCCAGTGCGATGGAAAGGCCGAGGCCATAGCCGCCGGTCTGGGAATTTCTGGACTGATCCGCGCGGTAAAAGCGATCAAACAGATGTTCCAGGCTTTTTCTTGAGAGAAACGGTGTTGTATTGAATACACTCAGCCGGATGCTGTTTTTCTGTTTCTCCAGTGTCAGAGAAATGCTTCCTCCCTCCTGGGAGTACTTTACCGCATTGTCCAGGAGAATGGTGATAAGCTGGCGAAGCGCCTTCTCGTCTCCACACATGGATATCATGGGCTGAATCCTGCATTCAAGAGTTTTGTTCTGCGTTTTCGCCAGGGCCAGAAAGCTCTCGGCAGCTTCCTGAGCAATGTCCGACAGGGGAAAGTCGATTTTTTCCGCCGCCGGCTGCTCCTCCATGCGGGCCAGCATAATCAGACTGTTCGTCAGCTCTGTCAGCCTTCTGGTCTGGTTCTGAATATCGCTCAGCCACTCATTGGCTCCGTAATCCATCTCCAGGATTTCCGTATCTGCATCGATAATGGTCAGCGGGGTTTTCAGCTCATGGCCGGCATCTGTGATGAAGCGCTTCTGCTTTTCGTAAGTTTCTGAAAAGGGCTTGACGATTCTGCCGGACAGAACGAACAGCAGAAGCAGAACTGCCAGCAATCCGGCCAGGGACACGCCTGCGCTGGTTAAGATAAAGGTGCGGAAGGAATCCAGCTCACGTCCCCTGTCCAAAAAGATGATATGTGTCCCTGATTCGGAGCTGCTGACGGTATACCGGTAGTCGTTTACAAAGCCCCGGGATCTGCCGGAATCCATGACAGACTGCGCGAAATTCACGGCGTCTGTGGAGTCCACGGCCGCTATTTTTCCCGTGTTTACAGAGAGGACGGTGCCGTCCTGCGCCAGGGAGACTGAGAAAAACCTCAGCTCATAGGGCAGCTCAGGAGAAAAACGGCGATCTCCTCTGTACCTGTCGGACGGGGGAGGGGGCTCTTCTGCGGGATGTTCCCGCTTCGGAAAATTGCCGCCGTTTTCAGCCAGGATTGCCAGCAGACTGTCGGCATCAGAGGTCAGCTTCCTGTAACTCAGGATGCCTGAAACGCTCAGGATCACGGCCAGGACAATCAGCAGGGAACACATGGAGGCGATAATCAGTTTTATGCGCAGTTTCCCTATCATACGGTTTCCTCCAGTGAATACCCGGCATTTCTGGAAGCCTTAATGTGGATAGTGGCGTGGAGAGCAGCCAGTTTTTTGCGCAGGTAGGAGATATATACCCATACCACATTGATTTCAGCCTCGCTGTCATAGCCCCAGATTTTCTCCATAAACCGCTCAGAAGAGATCAGGCATTTGGGATTGCTCATCAGCATTTCCATCATCTGAAATTCTTTATTGGCCAGCCGATAGCTGCCGCTCGGTGTGGAAAGTTCGAAGCTTGCCCTGTTTAACACTACATTTCCCATTTGAAGCTGTGAATCGGGATGTGCTGTCTGCGTCCGCGTCATGGCACGGATCCGGGCCAGCAGTTCCCTTGAGTGGAACGGCTTTGTCAGGTAGTCATTGGCTCCGGCATCCAGTCCCAGCACCTTGTCATCGACCTCTGATTTGGCAGTCAGCAGCAGCACCGGGACCAGGCTTCCCTTTTGGCGCAGCTTCCTGAGCACGGTGATTCCGTCTATTTTAGGCATCATAATATCGAGGATGACCCCGTCGTAATTATCTGATTCCAGATATTCCAGCGCAGCCTGGCCGTCACAGACAGAGTCCACCGAATAATTATTCCGTTCCAATATGGCTGTGAGCGCTTTTGAAAGCGCAGCCTCATCTTCCGCCAGAAGCAGTCTCATGATGTCCCTCCTTTGAAAAAGCAGTTCTGAAGTTAAACATTTATTGTAAAATAATTATATCATAGGCCTTGTACTTTAAATAGAATTAAAATCGTCTTACCGGAGCGCGATTCTTTCGTTAAACTTGTAAAAAATCCAGAATGAAACAATATATTTTGTGAAATAACTGAGAAAATTTTACATATCAGGCAAATTGACTATTGAACAGATCTCGGTGCTTTTCTATAATAGACAGTAGCATAGTCCGGGGAAAGGGATAGTCCCGAGCGAAAGCGAGAGAGCGGGGGACTCCGGGCATAAAGGCTGCCTTATAAAAATTCTTCAGAAGATTGGAGGAAATGGCTATGAAGAAAATTATCAACAGTGTGGAGCAGGTGGAGAATGAGATGGTCCTTGGCATGGCTAAGGCTTACCCGCAGTACGTGAGAAAGCTGGACTGCGGCAATGTGGTGGTGCGCGCTCACAAGAAGGAGGGCAAGGTAGCCCTGATCAGCGGCGGCGGCAGCGGCCATGAGCCGGCTCACGGCGGATATGTGGGAGAGGGAATGCTGGATGCGGCTGTCTCCGGCGCTGTTTTCACTTCACCGACGCCAGACCAGATTTTTGAGGGAATCAAGGCTGTCGCTACGGACAAGGGCGTGCTTATGGTAATCAAGAATTACACCGGAGATGTGATGAATTTCGAGATGGCCGGAGAGATGGCTCAGATGGAGGGAATCAAGGTAGCCCAGGTTGTTGTAAATGATGACGTGGCAGTAAAGGACAGCCTCTATACAGTGGGACGAAGAGGCGTGGCCGGCACTGTGTTTGTGCATAAGATCGCAGGTGCCAAGGCTGAGACTGGGGCTTCCCTTGAGGAAGTGCAGGCAGTGGCTCAGAAGGTGATCGACAATGTGAGAACCATGGGCATGGCAATCCGTCCCTGCACGGTTCCGGCAGCAGGCCAGCCGGGCTTCGAACTGAGAGATGACGAGATGGAGGTGGGAATCGGCATCCACGGTGAGCCGGGAACCCACAGAGAGCCATTGAAGAAGGCAGATGAGATCGTGGATCTGCTTCTCGACAAGATTCTGGCAGATCTGGACTACAGCGGGAAAGAGGTAGCTGTGATGATTAACGGCGCAGGAGCAACCCCGCTGATGGAGCTGTTCATTGTAAATAACCATCTCTCAGACGTTCTGGCAGAAAAAGGTATTAAGGTGTATAAGACACTGGTAGGCGAGTATATGACATCCATCGAGATGGAGGGCTTTTCCATTTCCCTGTTAAGGCTGGATGACGAGTTAAAGGAACTGCTGGACGCCAAGGCAGACACGCCGGCTTTCAAGGCATAAGGGCAGTCTGTCGGGACTAAGGCAGATAGAGCGAGGATGGCAGGGCAGGAGAAGCGGCAGAAGGCTTCTCCTGCTTTTCAGCAATAAATAATAAATAAGGCAGAGAAGAAACTATCACGCCCCAAAACCCACCAGGGTCAGTGCAAAAAACAGGGACAGGAGCGCACATTCCGGCATCCCTGAAAACAGAAAGACAGGAGTTGAAAACAAAATGACAGACAGCAAAAAGGTAATAGAACTGCTCGAAAAAATCGGGGATAAAATTATAGAGGAAAAAGAGTTTCTGACAGAGCTCGACAAGCCCATCGGAGACTGCGATCACGGGATCAACATGGCCAGAGGATTCACAGAGGTGAAGAAAAAGCTGGAAACCATGGCAGACAGCGATCTGGGAACCATTTTCAAGACAGCGGGGATGACTCTCGTATCTACGGTGGGAGGCTCTGCAGGCCCCCTCTATGGAACAGCCTTCATGAAAATGGGCATGGTTTTAAACGGAAAAAAGGAGATGAGCTTTGACGAGTTTATCGCAGCCTTTGAGGCGGCTGTGGAGGGCGTTAAGCAGAGGGGAAAATCAGATAAGGGTGAAAAGACCATGCTGGATGCCATGATTCCGGCTCTTGAGGCTATCCGGCAGACCTACGGGGAAACGAAGGATGCGCAGAGCGCATGGAAGGCAGGGACAAGGGCGGCAGAAGACGGAGTAGAATACACAAAGACGATCATCGCCACCAAGGGAAGAGCCAGCTATGTAGGCGAGAGAAGCATCGGCCACCAGGATCCGGGTGCTACGTCCTTTACCTTTATGATGGAAACCGTGGAGGAGGCTTTGTAATGGTAGGAATTGTCATTGTTTCACACAGCAGGAACCTGGCCGACAGCGTGGTGGAGTTTACCGGGCTGATGGCAGCGGACGCTAAAATTGCGGCAGCAGGAGGCATGGAGGACGGCAGTTTCGGAACCAGTTTTGAGAAGATCCAGAAGGCTGTTGAGAGCGTTTACTCGGAGGATGGGGTAATCATCCTTATGGATATGGGAAGCGCCGTCATGACGACAGAGATGGTCATCGAAATGTTTGATCCGGAGAAGGTTAAGATGGCAGACTGTCCCCTGGTGGAAGGTGCGGTGGTTGCAACCATCGACGCTGTCAGCGGCATGAAGCTGGAGGAGATCACGGAGGCGCTGAAAGCTGTGGGTTCCACCCCGAAATTTTGATGGCGCCCAGAGTGTACACTGGCTTAGGAAGGCAGAAGTCTGCTGGTATGAGGAGGGGAATGATGAAAAAGATAAGACAGATGGCAGCGGCAGTTATGGCTGGGGCCATGCTTGCGGCGGCCGTTACAGGCTGTGCGGGAAAGCAGGACCCAAAAGAAGTTTATGATGCGGCAGTTGCCAAAAATGCAGCTCTTGAGAGTGTGGATGTGGATGCAGATATGAAAATTGGCCTTACTATGGGAGAGGAAAACATGGAGGTGGAAGTAGCTACCAATATTAAGGCAGATCAGTCGGATAAGGAGCACTTAAAGTACCTGACTACTGCTTCCACGACGCTTCAGGGTCAGAGCATTGAAACCACAGCCTTCTATACAGACGGCTACTACTATATGGATGCAGCCGGGCAGAAGCTCAAATATCCTATGGATGTGGAAGAGATGATAAAGACCATTGAGGACAGTGTGGGAACTGCAGAGATGACCTCTGACAGCATGGAATCCATTGAGCTGAAAGAGGATGGCGATAACAGGATTCTCACATTTACCGCAGATCCGGAAAAGATGAGCGGTTACCTGGACGAAGTGATGGGCTCTCTGGGAGACATGGGCGCGCTGGGTGATGTAAATATGACCATAGACTCTGCGTCCGGTGAGTATACGATCAATAAGGACGGATATTACACAGATATGAAGATGGACATGGCCATCACCATGGAGGCTGCAGGCAGTACCATGAACATGACGATCGGAATGACAGGCTCATACAACAATCCGGGACAGGCGGTAGAGGTGACCATACCTGACACGGAGGGATATACGGAGATCGATCCGGCTCTGATGGGCGCGGGGCAGTAGTCAGCGGCTCAGGCAGGTCCTTTCTGTTTTACAGGCACGGGAAGGAAAGAGAGATAAAAATAAAGCCGAACAGGAGAAAGAATGATTCCCCGTCCGGCTTTATTTTTATCAGCGCGCAGGCAGCGCACTGTCATAAACCATGATATCTGTCTGCCGTCTTTCCTGACGGTATGAGGCAGTTTTTATTAGCCAAAGTATCTCTCAAGCAGTCCCTTGAATGCCTTGCCGTGTCTTGCCTCGTCGCGTGCCATCTCATGAACTGTGTCATGGATTGCGTCAAGATTTGCAGCCTTTGCACGCTTTGCCAGGTCAAACTTTCCTGCTGTAGCGCCGTTCTCAGCCTCAACTCTCATCTCAAGGTTCTTCTTTGTGCTGTCTGTTAATACCTCACCAAGAAGCTCAGCAAACTTTGCAGCGTGCTCTGCCTCCTCGTAGGCAGCCTTCTCCCAGTATAAACCGATCTCCGGATAGCCCTCTCTGTGAGCAACTCTTGCCATAGCCAGGTACATGCCGACTTCCTTGCACTCGCCCTCGTAGTTAGCTCTTAAGTCCTCCATGATGTCCTCACTTGCGCCCTGGGCAACGCCTACTACATGCTCAGCAGCCCATGCCATGTCAGCAGCCTGCTCCTGGAATTTGGAAGCCGGAGCGCCGCAAACCGGACACTTCTCCGGAGCTGCATCTCCCTCGTGAACATAGCCGCATACTGTACAGACAAATTTTTTCATAGATTATACTCTCCTTTTCATATATAAAAATGTTTATTGGGTTCTCTCATCAAGCTGTTTCTGCATGCCGGACTGTGCGTCCGCCAAATAAAACAGTAATGATTACTGATATTAAGTTATCACAAGAAAGAGATTTTGTCAACACTTGTTTTAAAGTTTATATAAATTTTAGGTATTGCTCAGATATTTGTCCCGCTGCCAGGGCGTCAGAGAAAGAACACAGCAGGCGCTGAAAAATAAAAATCTGAGGAATAAAAAACAGGACCCCACTCCCTGCAAAACAGACGCCCAGGCAAAATTCTGTCAGTAATCTTTCCTTTCCCGGCGGCCGGGGCGCAGTTTACAAAGGGCGGAATCCTGTGTCAATGGGTGTCGTTTCTCAGACACTCTCCGCAGGTCCCGTAAAAGAAGACCGTGTGCTCTTCTACTGTACCGTCAAGGCAGGCTCTGGCCTTGTCTTCCAGGGCAGGCTCTGCGGCCATGGGAAGATCCAGTATCCGTCCGCATTTCCTGCAGACATAGTGATAGTGGGGCGAGGTATCATAATCAAAGTGGTCTGTTCCGTCTCCACAGGAGAACTTGCGGATCTCGCCCAGCTCCACTAGAAGGTTCAGATTGCGGTAGACAGTTCCGAGACTGATATTTGGAAACTGTTCACGGATGCTGGTGTACAGGGCATCGGCTGTAGGATGATCCCTGCGGCCCATAAGACAGGCCTTGATGGATTCCCGCTGGCGGCTATACTTAAGAGTTTTCATAAGCAGCTCCTTCCTTCAAGCTCATCGCTGATCTGGCGCAGCTCCAGTTACAAAAGATAGTGATAATAGTTACTATTTCATTTTGCACCATAAAAAAGCATTTGTCAATTATTTTTTTACGTGTTTTTCAGGTTGTTTTTTCTTGTGATTAGTTGGACATAAAACACGTTAGTGGTATAATAGACCATATGATATTTACGGGAGGTACGGGATGAGTAAAAAACAGGTGCGTCAGATGATTGAAGAGCTGACTTTGAAGCTGTGTGCGCGGGAATTTCTGGCAGCGTCAAACCTCAGCAGGGAGAGCGTTCAGATGCTGATGAACAGGGAATACTGGGAAGGGCAGTTTGGCCGCATTTTTCCTATTAAAAGAAGAATTCAGTGTCAGGAGATCTACGAGATCTGCCGGGAACCCATGAGCCTGATTGGCCGGGAGCCGAGAGAAGGGTGGATGAAGTTTACCTATCAGTATGTGTGCCATATCCTGTATCCCGATGAGGAGTTTACAGAGAAAGCGGAAAATTACTCTGCGGGGGCCCTGTTCTATCTGGCTGTGCTTCAGTTTATTTTTGATAAGGAGCGGGAGGCTCTCCCCTTTGAGCCGATGGTGGACTTTGATTTTCTCCCCCCGGAGGAGGCGGAAAAATACGAGTCCAGCAGAGAATATAAGAAATTCAGGGAAGCGTTTAGCAGGGAATACGTGTATGAGATGATGAGGCTCAATGCAGAGGTTACCCCATTTCGCACCCTTGAGCACATCGCAGGTGTCCACCATGTGGCCATGACCATGGCCAGAGGGCTTTACGCTGCAGGCGTTCCCATCGACCTGACCCTCACAAGCGGCGCGGCGGCAGGCCATGATCTGGGAAAATTTGGCTGCAAGCCCAATGAGCGGGTGCCGTATCTTCACTATTATTATACGAACCAGTGGTTCAACAATCACCATATGGAGTACATCGGCCACATTGCCGCCAACCACTCTACCTGGGATCTGGAGCCGGAAAATCTTTCTGTGGAATCCCTGGTGCTGATCTATTCTGATTTCCGCGTAAAGCAGAGCCGGGGCGAGGACGGGCGGGAGATTACCTATATTTCAAGCCTTGATGAGGCCTTCGAGATTATCCTCTCAAAGCTGGACAATGTGGATGAGAAGAAATTAAACCGCTACCGTTTCGTCTATGCGAGACTTCACGACTTTGAGGATTACATGAGATCGCTGGGAGTGGATGTGAACCTGGACGGAAAGCCGGAGAAGACCCCTCCCATGCCGGATATTTCCCTGAGGAATACAGAGCAGATCGTCGATTCCCTGGTATTCATGGGCGTGGAGCACAACATTGACGTCATGCACCGGATGGGGGCAGAGCGGCAGTTCGGAAACCTTCTGGAGGCAGCCAGAAGCGAGAAGAGCTGGAAGAATGTGCGGGCCTACCTGAATATCTTCGAGGAATATTTCCCCTACACAAATGACATTCAGAAGGAGCAGACCTTAAGCTTCCTCTATGAGCTTCTCATGCACAAGGAGGGAGATATCCGCACTCAGGCAGCCCGGCTTATGGGAAATGTGATTGCCCAGTTCAATGCAGGATACCGCAAGGAACGCCCGGCAAATATGCCGGACATAGCGGATCAGAAGGCAATGGAGCTGTGGAACACCTATCTGTCCATGATTATCTGTCCGGATCACAAGCTGACCGTTCAGCACAAGCGCAGGATTGGCTATAATCTGAAGGAGGTTCTGTCCTCTATGACAGAGCATGCCACGGCCTCTGATATAGGAGGATTTTTGAGCGCATTTCTCAGGTGGTATAAAAACCCTGAGGAGAGGGAGAGCGGGGAGGCCTTTGTGCTTCTTGACGCCCTTCACAACATGCCCTTTCACCTGTTAAGCCCGGAGGATATGGAACGGCTGGCAGGCTTTGCATGTTACTATGCGGTTCCCAGGGAGAACAGCTTTGAGGGACTTGTCATTGCGGCCTGGAGAGCCTTTAAGCTGATTACTGCAGAGATCCCCGATGCCCCCTGCTGTCAGGAAATCGGGCAGATTGTGGAGGAGGAAGCTGAGCGTGTATTTTCCGGGGAGTGCGACCTTTCCTCCGGAGACAACATCAGCCGGATTTTCCTGCAGTACCGGGTGCTCTCCAATCTGGGACGGGATACGTCACGCCAGGAGGCGGTGATCTACGGGAGGGATGTAGTCTCCGATATTTTCCTGGACAACCTGAAGATGGCTACGCCGTGGGTGTTAAAGGCTGTGAATATCAAGCTGCTGGCAGATCAGGTGGACCACGGGAAATCCGAGCACATTCTGCACATTGCAGCTCATCTGTCCAACCTGATTAAGGTCAGCGAGTTCGTGGTGGTTCGCCATGATGCGGGAAGAGCCCTGCTGCGGCTTGCGCCTCTTCTGACACCGGATCAGAGAAACGAGATTGCCGTAGAGCTCCTGAAGGGCCTGGAGGTGGGAGAGTATGAGTTTTCCAAATATATCCCCGAATATCTGGGCCAGCTCTCTCTCTGGCTTCCGCCTGAGCAGCTGGAGGAGGTGTTAAGCTACCTCCGCGGCCTGATGGCAAATGCCAATGACCGTGTGGTTTCCGTGGCTCTCGACACGGTAGGCGTGCTGACAGAGTATTATCCCTGCTATCAGGAGCGGTTTGAGGAGGAAGAAAAAGAGAGGGAAAGCCGTCTGGGACGGCTGCTGGGAATGGTGCTTGGCGGACTTGCCAACCACAGGGAGACGGTGCGCCAGGAGGCTCTCCTTGTGACGGGACAGTATATTTTTGGCTCCAAAAGGCTGAGCGACCATGAAAAAATGAAGATTTTTGCCCTCAGCCACAAAAAACTGCTCTTCCTTATCAATGAAAACCGGGGCGGGGAGCTGACCGCCTTCTACAGGGCATCAGCGCTCTCCAACATCTGCCGGTTCATCACGGCCTACCGCCTGACAATCGGCGAGATGCAGATTGAGGAGAGAGAAAAGGTAGCCTTTTTCCCGGGAACCTTTGACCCGTTCACCCTCTCCCACAAGGGAATTGTGAGGGAGATCCGGGATCTGGGTTATGAGGTCTATCTGGCTGTAGACGAGTTCTCCTGGTCCAAAAAGACGCAGCCCCACCTGATCCGCCGTCAGATTGTCAATATGTCTGTGGCTGACGAGTTCCATGTCAACCTGTTCCCCGATGACATTCCGGTGAATATTGCAAACCCCTCTGACCTGAGAAGGCTGAAGGAGGTATTTGCAGGGCGCAAGGTCTATGTGGTGGTGGGAAGCGATGTGATCGCCAACGCCTCCTCTTACCGGAAGCCGCCGGAGAAGGATTCCATCCACTCCATGAACCATATTGCCTTCCGCCGGGTGGGCGACAGGAGAATCGACAACAAATTCAACAGAGAGATGATGGACCTGATCACAGGGGAACTGATCGAGCTGGAGCTTCCGGAATATCTGGAAGACATCAGTTCCACCAGAATCAGGGAGAACATCGATCTGAACCGGGATATTTCAAACCTTATCGATCCGGTTGTGCAGGAGTATATTTATTTCAACAGCCTTTATCTGAGAGAACCGGAGTATAAGCCGATCCTGAGGGCCAGAGCCATCGGGTTTGAGGAGACGAAGGAGCTTCAGCCGGAGGACGAGGATGCGGTATGGGAGCGTATTCTGACAGAAGAGCAGGACAGGAGAACGGTTTTCGACAGGCTGAAGGAAGAGGACGGCAGCTTTCTCCTCCTCAGAAATACGGTGGAGGACAACCGCCTGGTGGGCCTTCTGAAAATGCGCTATGTAGTGCCGGAGGAACTGCTCCGCGTGCTGGGAAGCGTGAAAATGGCCGATATGGTCAGAAACCATACCCTGGGAAGCATACTCCTGATCACCGGGATTTATGCGGAGCCTGACAGCTCCATCCATGATCCGGAGCAGCTTCTTCTGACGGAAGCCCTGGCCCACTCTCTGGAAAAGAGGTGCAGCTATGCTATGTTCCTGCCGGCATCAGAGCCGAGTCAGGCAGCTCTCGGCGCTGTGACCCGCCAGGGCTTTGTAAAGGCCGATGGCTTCGAGGGGGACAGGAGGCTCTGGATCGTAGATATGCATGCCCCCCTTGTACTGGTTCAGAACCTGGAAACTACTGTGAAGGAACCGTTTTCCAGCAATCCCCGGATCTTAAATGCCATCTATAAGGCCCACAGAGAGCTTCAGGAGGCCATGACAAAGTTTTATCCCGGCGAGCTGGTTCTCTCCCTGTCTGCCAGTGTGATTTACCACCGTCTGGTGGATAAAATTACTCAGATTAATGAGGTGCCGGGAGAGCCCACAGAGCCGCGGGTGCTGGGAAAGTGTATGTGCGCGCCCTTTGGAAAGATTCTGAGGGGAAAGGTAGTGCCGAATACGGTGACAAAGACGATCCACACCGACAAGGTTTACGAGCCGGATCTGGACAGCTACTCCATCGAGGCCTTCCCCTACTATTCACCGCTCAGAAGCCAGGTGAGGGCCATTAAATCCTTTAATCGGCCGGTCATTCTCGTAGACGACCTGCTTCACAAAGGCGGCAGATTTGAGGCCCTGGAGCCTCTTCTCAAAGAAGAAGGGGTAGAGGTAAAGAAGGTGCTTCTCGGCATGATCTCCGGCTACGGACGGGACGCCATTGCTACAAAGGGCTTTGAGGCGGACAGCATTTATTTTATACCGAATTTGAAATTCTGGTTTGTGGAGTCCACTCTCTATCCGTTCATCGGAGGCGATACGGTGCGGCGCGATACAATGAAGGTGGCAGGCCTGATGCCGTCGGTGAACATTGTGCTGCCCTACATGGTGCCTCCGTTAAAGGGATGCAGCGAGGAGTCGCTTTTTGAATTCTCTGCCTGCTGCATCAGAAACTCCAGGGACATCCTTTTGGCTCTGGAATCCGAGTACAGGACTTTATTTGGAAGAAATCTGACGCTTTCCAGGCTTTCCGAGGCGGTAATCCTGCCGCTGTGTCCTGACAAGGGCGAATGCGTAAATTATGATCCAAACCTGGCAGCGTCTGTTTACCTGGACAATGACCTGGAAATGCTTTACCGGATCAGCAAGCTGAAAAAGCTTTAGGGCATGTCAGACCTTGGGCGAAAGAGACAGGAGTGTACACAAATATGCAGCAATATACAGAAATATACAGATAGAAGAGACCGCAGATCATACAGCCGGACAGGCAGCAGCGAAAACGGCATAAGTGGCGTCGGCTGGAAGCAACAGGAGACAAGAGAGATTATCAGAATAGAAGAGAGTTGTCAGACAGGAAAAATCGTCAGGAAGAAAAAGAGGAGGAAAAGGTATGTATTACTATCGCGTCAATGGAACACTCTGCTGCAGTCTGAACGGGGAGCTTGACTTTCCCAGGGAGGAGCTTTATGGAAGGGGAACAGACGGGAAGGCAGCCAGGGAGAAGGCTGTACAGGAGGAAGAGCTTGTATTCCTGTTTGAACGCTCTCCGAAAAACTGCAGGGCTTCTTTCAAGGTGACAGATCCGGCTCTTATCTATCAGGAGAGGGAGGATGTGTCCTGGCTCAATAAAAATGCTCTGGGAGACGGGATGTGCGACGAGATTATGGACTCCTTCATCCAGGCCGGAAAGATGAGAGCTGTCAATCTGCAGCACCCTGCATTTGAGGAGATCCTGGCAGAAAAGCCGAAAGCGGGCAAGAAGAGAGTGCATGTGCTGGCTATCGGAGACGTGGGGAGTACGCTGCTTACGGGACTCCACCTGCTGGGAGGGGACGTGATAAGCTCCATCGGCATCTGCGACATTTCCGATCAGGTGACAGCCCGCTGGGAGTTTGAGGAAAACCAGATAGCCTATCCGTGGGACTATGATGCGCTGCCGGAGGTGGATATCGTAAAGCAGGAGGATCTGTTTAAGTGCGATGTGTTCGTATTTGTGGCCTCCAAGGGAATACCGCCGGTAGGCTCCGGTGTTAAAGACGTGAGAATGTACCAGTTTGAGAACAACTCAAAGATTGTCTCCCAGTATGCCCGCCAGGCCAGGAAGGAGCAGTTTAAGGGGCTGTTTGCCGTTGTGTCCGACCCGGTGGATCCGCTGGCGAAGGCGGCTTATCTGGCAAGCAACACCGATGAAAACGGGAATTTTGACCAGAAGGGGCTGCGTCCGGAACAGATTCAGGGCTTTGGGCTCGGCGTCATGAACGCGAGAGCCGCCTACTATGCAAAGAGAGATGAGCGGTTCAAACAGTTTCTCACAGAAGGCCGCAGCTTCGGTCCCCACGGACAGGATCTGGTGGTAGCCGATTCTATCGAAAACTATAATGACGAGCTGTCAAAGGAGCTGACAAACCTGACAGTGACGGCGAATCTCCATATGCGCGCCATCGGGTACAAGCCGTTTGTGGCTCCGGCCTATTCTTCCGGCGCCATCTCTCTGATTCTGACCCTGCGGGGAGAGTGGCACTGCGGCTCGGTGTTCCTGGGAGGAATCTTTATGGGGGTTAAAAACCGCTATACAGCCCACGGACTGGAAACGGAAATCCTGCCTCTGCCGGATGCCCTGTATGAAAGAATTGTAACTGCGCAGAATAATCTGAAAGCAGTCATATAGGAAAACAGGAAAAAGGAAAAACGCAATACAGAAGGGTGAGACAGAAAAATAATACGATGAACGGACACCGGGCATGCTCCCGGTGTCTTGATTTACGCGGGCTGTGAGCCAGACGAATATGGCTGCAGATTCACGCTGTAGAGAGCAGAAAGGAAGGCGCAGGCTGTGAAGCAGGTTTTGGGCAGAGCAGAAGAAGACGAAAAAACGGCAGAGGAAAAGATAACGGCAGAAGAAAAGAAAATAGGGGAACGAAAGAGCCGGGAGGGCGCAGAGGGTGTTCGGCAGATTCTTGTCATCCGGCCCTGTGAGCCGGGGAGAGAGGAAAACAGAAGATTGACAGGGGTGCTTGAAACGGCCCTTGAGGGAATTGCATACAGGGAAGTCACACAGGTTTCTGAACTGGAAGAGACGCAGATTCTGCGCTCAGGCCCTGGGCTTGTGCTCTTTGCCCTGGATCTGGGCCGGGATGGGATTAATCTGGAATACATCCGGCTGCTGGGCTGGCTGCGCCTCCATCCAGCCGGTCTTGACGGCTGGGTTGGGGGCGTGGTGGCAGATGCAGACAGCGATCTGTACACGAAATCGGCAGCCAGGGAGCTGGTGTTTACGGCCAACTGTTCCGGCTGCGCCTTCGTAGGGCGTCCTCTGGTGGAGGGTACGAGGACCCTGTCTAACTTTTCCATTGTCGCCTCCAACATGGGAACCAATCTGGACGACGCCTATGTAAAAAGTGTGAGAATCCTTGCAGAGCAGCTTATGGACAGCGCAGAGAACAAACGTGGGCGCAGCCGGAAGGAGGAGGGAGAGCCCGGCCGGCCCAGGCTTCTTGTACTCCATGCATCCAGCCACAAAAACTCCAACACCTATGCGGTGTGGAACGGCGTGAAGAGCCAGCTTCCAGGCATTTCCGTCAGGGAGCTTGGGCTCAGGAACGGAACGCTCTCAGACTGTTCCGGCTGCCCCTACAAAATGTGCCTGCACTTTGGGGAGCAGGGAAGCTGCTTCTATGGAGGAGTCATGGTGGAGGATGTCTATCCGGCCGTCAGGGAGGCTGACGCCATTTTGCTTCTTGCCCCCAATTACAATGATGCCCTTTCCGCTAATCTGACCGCCTTTATTAA
This sequence comes from Clostridium sp. AM29-11AC, assembly GCF_003480545.1. NCBI lineage: Bacteria > Bacillati > Bacillota > Clostridia > Eubacteriales > Clostridiaceae > Clostridium > Clostridium sp. AM29-11AC. The sequence goes on along the minus strand of NZ_QUJI01000011.1, from coordinate 91,741 downwards.
CCGCCTGACTGCTCTGTTTCGCACAACCAGATTTTATGACAAACAGCTGTTTGGAATCGTGGTCTCGGGATATTCGGGAAGTGATCTCATTGCAGAACAGATGATAGCTGCCCTCAACATGAACAAAACCTTTTATCTTCCCGGTCATTTTGCCATGATGGAAACGGCGAACCAGGCGGGGGAAGCTATGGCTCTGCCGGGCATAGAGGAGCGGATGAAGAAATTTGCACAGGTGATACGGGACAGCCTGCTGTCTGAAAAGAGCAGATGGCAAAGTTAATAACTTTACAGATGTGCAAAAAAGAAGTATACTAAGGAATGACATTTATTTATCAAATTCAGGGAGCCTGGTATATGACCGCAAGACAATGGAAGAAAACGCTGATTATCGGCGCAGTGATCGCACTTACGTCCCAGCTGTACTGGGATGTGTTTCTCGACTATTTCCGTATCTCCACTTCTGTCATTCTGCTTCCTGTTCTTCTGATGACAGTGGGCATGGAGCTTCACACGCTGACAACCTGTTTTGTCACCTCAGCCATCATCTTTGCTGTCCGCTTTCTGATTCAGATGTGGTATGGCAACCTGGCAGGAGAGACCGTGCTCCTGCTCCTTCCCAATGCCCTGTTCTATATAAGCTACGGGATTATCTTTAAGCTGGCCCTCGGAAACCGGCGGATTGCCACATTGAAAAAGGTGGTTACCGCAATCTTTCTGGCTGACTTGGGCGCCAATATAATAGAGGCTGAAGTACAGGAGTTTCTGCAGTTTGGAAGGCTGAATGCAGATATTATCAAATACCTGGCTGCAATCGCGTTTATCAGGACGGTAATCGCTGGGCTGATACTTCTGGGAGAACAGCAGTACCGGGCTCTGCTTAAGCGGACAGAGCACGAGCAGCGCTATCAGAGACTGTTTCTCATGACAACAGGACTGAAAAATGAGATCTATTTCATGAGAAAAAATTCAGAGGAGATAGAGTCTGTGATGGCCAATGCGTACCGCCTGTATGAAAAGCTGTCAGAACAGGGACTTCCCGAGGAGATGAAACAGATGTCGCTGGCGATTGCCAGAGATGTACATGAGATCAAAAAGGATTACTTCCGCATTATACAGGGAATCGAGCAGGAGATCGGGGACGAGTACGACGAAGAAAAGATGAGTTTTCACGATTTGCTCCAGATTCTGGAGGCCTCTACCTATCACGCCATCAGGGATAAGAGGCTGAATATCCGCCTGATTTTCGACTGCCGCGATAACTTTATCACGCGGGAACATTATGCTCTCATGGCAGTTCTTAAAAATCTGGTCAACAATGCGATTGAGGCCATCGAGAGCGGAAGCAGGTCGGGAGAAGTGAAAATTCTGGAAAGAAAGTCAGGCGACAGGTATCTGTTCGAGGTAGCGGACGACGGGCCGGGCATCTCAGCCCGCCACCTGCCGAATATTTTTCAGATGGGATATTCAACAAAGTTCGATTACAAGACAGGCAATATCTACCGTGGCGTGGGACTCTGGGGTGTCAAAAATACGGTGGAAGAACAATTTAAAGGAACGATAGAGGTGGTTTCCAACCCGGGCCAGGGAACGAGGTTTCTGGTAGGAATCCCTGCAGAGATATTGGAGGAGTCATAAATATGGAAATTTACATAGTAGAAGATGACATTTCAGTGATCAACGTCCTGGAAGATATTATAGAGAGCAATGGGCTGGGGACGGTATGCGGAAATTCCGGAGGACGTCCTGCAGATCCGGCAGAGGTGGCCAGGCTGAATCCGGATGTGGTTTTAGTGGATTTTCTCATGCCTGAGAAAGACGGAATCCAGTTTGTCAGAGAGCTTAAGGCAGCCGGAAGCACAGCGAGATGTATTATGATCTCCCAGGTGTCTGCAAAGGATCTGATTGGAAAGGCCTACAGCGCGGGAATCGATTTTTTTATCAGCAAGCCAATTAATATTATAGAAGTAAAGTCAGTGATTGAGAATGTAGAGCGCCAGATTCAGAATGAGAGAACTCTTTCCAATATCAGGAAGATGTTTATGGCCGAGATGAATGAGATGCCCAAGGAGAAGCAGAAGAATGACGCCTATGTGAAGAAGCTGCAGCTGATCTTAAACCGCATCGGCATGTCGGGGGAAAAAGGATGTGATGATATAATCAAAATCTGCCAGTATCTTCACGCCAACAAAAAGCCCATCTCTCAGGTGAGCATCGGACAGCTCTGCGAACTGCTGAGCAATGCGCCTAAAAACATGGAACAGAGGGTAAGGCGGGCAATTGCAGTGGGGATGGCAAACCTGGCACATATGGGGATTGAGGATTTCATGAATGACACCTTCACCGCATACTCAGGAACCCTGTTTCCCTTTGAGGAAATACGGGCTGAGATGGACTGCATCCGCGGAAAACGAAAATATGGCGGAAAGGTCAGTATTAAAAAATTTATTGACAGTCTGATGCTGACTGCTGACAGGGAGAGCTGACAGAATGAGCTCTCCCTTCGCTTTTTGTCCGTTTGGAATGCTCTCTTCTGTTTTTGGCAGATGCCAGGCAGAAAGGGGGAAACCCGGAAAAACATCGGATAAGTGGGTTCTGGATCTATTAGAACTTTACAGCAGAAAACATGCCAAAAAATGGATGAAAAGTGCCTGTATTTTTTTGTAGTATTTGAAATTCGATGCGTCAGCCCGTTTAACAGATGTTTTTAAACGGAGTTGCCATAGTAAATCCGGGATATATGGCAATATTGACGGATTTTAGCCGATTTTTTGGCATAAAAATAAAGATATTATAAAGTTTCTAAAAAAATCTTATCGAGTTTTTAACATTTTCTTGAATTATTTTGTAGTTTTTTGTAAGGGAGATCTTATAATTCCTTCATCATAAAAAATTGGAGGTATATGTATGACAGCACCAGTATTAAGTCTTGACATGTACCAGGCAACCGCTGTAGCAGCTCTTGTGCTGTTATTAGGACGTTTCCTGGTAAAGAAGATTCCGATTCTGGATCGGTATTGTATTCCGGCGCCTGTAGTAGGAGGCTTTGTTTACGCAATTCTTCATTTAATCGTGAGAAGTGCAGGAATTGTGGAGATTGCCGCAGACATGACATTAAAGGATGTTTTCATGGTAGGCTTCTTCTGTAGCGTTGGATTTACCGCATCTTTCAGAATGCTGAAAAAGGGTGGAATCCAGACAATTATCTTCCTGGTTCTTGCCATTGTAATGGTAGTTCTTCAGAACTGTCTGGGAGCAGGACTTGCAGTAGCCTTCGGACTTGACCCGAGACTGGGACTTGCAACAGGTTCCATTCCTATGGTCGGCGGACACGGAACAGCAGGTTCCTTCGGACCTCTTCTCGAGGGTCTGGGCGTTGCAAACGCAAACGTAGTTGCTATCGCTTCCGCAACCTTCGGTCTGGTAGCAGGATGCGCTATCGGCGGACCTATCGCAACTGCAAAGATCAAGAAGTTCAAACTGCATTCAGTAGATTCTGATGCAGCGGCAGCAGGTTCAGATGATTCTGAAGAGGCTGGAAAGATCGATTCCAAGAGATTCCTTGATGCAGTTCTCTGTCTGATTATCGCAATCGGTTTTGGTACAATTGTTTCCATGTTCCTTGGAAAGCTTATGACCTTCCCATTCTATATCGGGGCCATGTTAGTAGGTGCCGTTATCCGTAATGTGGCTGATGGTATGAGCAAGGAGCTTCCGATGGAGGAGATCGGCGTAGTAGGCGGTTTCTGCTTATCCGTATTCCTCGGACTCGCTATGATCGACATGAAGTTATGGCAGCTTGCAGAGCTGGCTCTTCCGTTAGTAGTTATGCTGGCAGCACAGACGGTTCTCATGTTCGTATACGCATACTTTGTGGTATTCAATGTATTAGGACGTACATACGATGCAGCCGTTATGACAACAGGTTTCTGCGGTTTCGGTATGGGCGCAACACCGAATGCTATGGCAAACATGCAGGCAGTAGTTGGACAGTACGGACCGGCTCCTACAGCATTCATGGTAGTGCCGTTAGTAGGATCTCTGTTTATTGACTTCTTCAATGCTTCGATCCTGACAGGCTTTATCAACTTCTTAGGTTAATCAGGCTGAGCGCACTCGGGCGCAGTCTGACAGTCCGGAAACAGAATTGAAACGCCGCAGACCGGCCTTCCCCATAAGGGTGTTTCCTGCAGAGGAGCAGGGGATACCTTTGGTGAGGAAGGCTGAGGGCTGCGGCGATTTTTATTCTGATTCTAATCTTTAATATTATATCTCATTCAATTATATCTTTTTCATATATATTCATTCTCAGACCGCTCAGACTGGCTCTGAAAGCCGGATACAGCCGGGGACGGAAGCCGGGATGGGGAAGCCGTCCGGAAGCGGCAAAAATGCATGACAGCAGACAGTTGGACAATATAAACAAACCATAATAACAGCTATAATGTGATATTAATTTGATTATAAGGACAAGATAGGGTATAATTTAACCAGAACGTAAGAATTTCACAAAAAACTGTAGATTTTTTTATTACTTTTTGGTAAAATATAGGCATGCAAATGCAGCTGCAGTTGAGTGAAATCACTCACAATATTTATGCGAAAGCAGGAGGTATCAAGAAATGAGCCAGTATGTTGACAGAGTTCTTGCTGAACTCAAAGAGAAGAATGCAAACGAGCCAGAGTTCCTTCAGACAGCTGAGGAAGTATTATCTTCCTTAGGACCAGTTGTAGATGCTCATCCAGAGTATGAGAAGGCTGCTCTTCTTGAGAGAATGGTTGAGCCGGAGAGAACAATCGAGTTCCGCGTTCCGTGGGTAGATGACAACGGCCAGGTACATGTAAACCGTGGATACCGTGTACAGTTCAACGGAGCTATTGGACCGTACAAGGGCGGCTTACGTTTCGCTCCTTCTGTAAACCTTTCCATCATGAAGTTCTTAGGATTCGAGCAGACATTCAAGAACAGCTTAACAACACTTCCTATGGGCGGTGCTAAGGGTGGTTCCGACTTCGATCCGAACGGCAAGAGCGACGCAGAGGTTATGAGATTCTGCCAGTCCTTCATGACAGAGTTATACCGTCACATCGGACCAGACGTAGATATCCCAGCTGGTGACCTTGGTGTAGGTGCTCGCGAGATCGGCTATATGTACGGACAGTACAGAAAGATCAGAGGAGCTTTCGAGAACGGCACAATCACAGGTAAGGGAATGTCCTTCGGTGGTTCCTTAATTCGTCCAGAGGCTACAGGCTACGGCGCTGTTTACTATGTAGAGGCAGTTATGAAGCATGAGAATGATACTCTGGAAGGCAAGACAGTTGCTCTGGCAGGCTTCGGTAACGTAGCTTGGGGCGCTGCTAAGAAGTTAGCTGAGTTAGGCGCTAAGGCTGTTACACTTTCCGGACCAGACGGATACATCTACGATCCAGACGGTGTTGTAACAGAGGAGAAGATCAACTACATGCTTGAGATGAGAGCATCCGGACGCAACAAAGTTCAGGATTACGCAGACAAGTTCGGCGTACAGTTCTTCCCAGGCGAGAAGCCATGGGGCCAGAAGGTTGATATCGTTATGCCATGTGCTACACAGAACGACGTTGACCTTGAGCAGGCTAAGAGAATCGTTGCTAACAACATCAAGTACTACATTGAGGTTGCTAACATGCCAACTACAAACGAGGCTCTTAAGTTCTTAATGGAGCAGCCGAACATGGTAGTAGCTCCTTCCAAGGCTGTAAACGCAGGTGGTGTTCTTGTATCCGGTCTTGAGATGAGCCAGAACAGCGAGAGATACTCCTGGACAGCAGAGGAAGTTGATACAAAGTTACATCAGATCATGACAGGTATCCATGACGGCTCCGCAGCAGCAGCTGAGAAGTACGGCTTAGGCTACAACCTGGTAGCAGGTGCTAACATCGTTGGTTTCCAGAAGGTAGCTGACGCTATGATGGCACAGGGTATCTGCTGGTAATCAGTAGTGAGTGAAGGCCGGACTGCCGAAGCCTTATCAGCTTGGGTATGAAGGCGTGACAGCCGGACAGGCTGTGAGATACAGAGATAATTACATAAAGCGGTTATCTAGGTAAGGGGGCTGCTGCATTAAGTGGGTGATGCCTGACATCAGGCATGCGGCTTAAGGCAGCGGCCCCTTGCTGATAGGAGAATTTGAAAGGAGCTAGATTTACAATGAAGTGTCTTATTATTGACAAGGTATACGCAGGCATTGCAGAAGAGCTTGGAAAATTCATGGAAGTTAAGACAGCAGAGCATCTGCCATCCTCCAAGGAGCAGGTTCTGGCTGAGATCGGTGATGTGGACGTGCTGATCATGCGCGTGGATCCGAAGATCGACAAGGATATCCTGGACGCTGCCAAGAACTTAAAGATCATCGGCGTTTGCTCCGTTGGATTAAACCACATCGATATGGAGTACGCAAAGGAGAAGGGAATCCAGATCTTCAACGCACCTGGCTTAAATGCCAATGCAGTTGCAGAGCTTACCATCTCCAAGATGCTGGACATCTCCCGCGGAACCATGACAGCAAATTACGATGTTAAGGTAAAGCACGAGTGGGATAAGTACAAATTCGTAGGCCGCGAGCTTCGCGGAAAGACTCTGGGCGTTATGGGCTTCGGCCGTATCGGACGCCGTGTCGGCGAGCTGGGACGTGCCTTCGGCATGACTGTAGTTGCTTACGATCCATTCTTAAAGCCAGAGGACTTCGAGAAGGAGCACGCAACAGGAATGGGAATCGACGAGCTGTTAAAGGTTTCCGACTTCGTTTCCATCCATGTTCCGCTGACACCAGAGACAAAGGATCTGTTCAATGCAAAATCCATCGCTGAGATGAAGGATGACGCAGTAGTTCTGAACATGAGCCGCGGCGGAATCGTAAACGAGAAGGATATGTATGAGGCATTAAAGGCCGGCAAGATCGGCGGCTATGCTACAGACGTTATGGAGAACGAGCTGGCAGGAAGCGGACTGACAGGAAATGATACATTCGCAAGCCCGCTGTTTGAGTGCGACAATTTCATCGTTTCCCCACACATCGGAGCACAGTCTGTGGACGCTTCCAAGGACATCGGAATCCACATCATTGCTAAGGTAAAAGAGGCACTGGGACTGTAGAAGGTACCGGGGCAGGGAGAGAAAACTCTCCTCCCGCAAGTCCGCGGCTGCCTGCCTGGAGCAGGAAGCAGAACCGGCGGATAAGAGAAGCTGTCGCATAAAAGACAGCCAATAAAATTCTATCAGATAAAACAGGAAAGAGCAGTACTCCGGAATATTCCGGGGAACTGCTCTTTTTCAGAAGAAATCAGATGGAATTTAATGGAATCTGCCCTGAAGCAAGAGACTCTGCCAGCAGACTCTGCCTCAAAGTGAGGATCCTGCCTGGCGGGAGAGTCCCGCTACAGTTCAGCTCTCTCCAGGTAATCCTGAAGCAGCTTTCTCGAATAATTTGCTACAAGCTCCGGAGGAAAGTCTGTTTCCTGAAGCAGCTCAAAGGCAAAGCGCTGATTGCCGGCGTCAGCGGCGCAGTGGGCATCGCTGTTTACGATAACGGGTGTGCCGCAGCGGCGGCAGAGCTCCAGCATGGTGAGGTAGTTTTCCCGGGCCCCCGGACGCGGCGAGCCTGGCTTTAAGGAGCTGTTGTTGACTTCAAGGAGAACGTGGTTTTCTTTGGCTGCGCGGACGACAGCCTCGTAGTCAAGGGGGATGGAGGCGCTGTCAGGGTGGCCGATGATCTGCACGAAAGGATTTTTCATGGCCCCGATGGCAGCGGCGGTGTTCTCCTCTCTGGTTCCGATGGGAAAGCAGAGATCGTGGATGCTGGCAATGCCGTAGTCCAGGCGCTCTAAAAGCCAGGGAGCCAGATCCACCGTGCCCTGGAAGTCGATGATGTTCAGCTCACAGCCCATGAGCAGGCGGACGCCGAACAGCTCTCTGGGGATAACGGAAAAGTTGCAGAAGTACATTTCGCTGCAGGTGCCGGGCATGGCCGGCGCGTGGTCAGAGGAGCCGAAAATGGACAGGCCTGCCTCTGCTCCGGCCCGGGCCATTTCGTAGAGGGTGTTGTAGGCGTGGCCGCTGGCAGTCGTATGTGTGTGGAGATCGCAAAGGTTTTTCATTTTCATGGATTTGCCTCCTGAAATTTTCATTGAAGGGATCAAAGTACCGTCCGATGAAAAAAGAATAACATATTTTTCAGAAGAAAACTATAGAAATATCAGATAGGATATGGTTAAATATAGTATAGAATTTTTGTTCAGGAGGAGAAGTTTATGTCAGAAGAAAGATTGACAGAAGAAAAATTAAATGAAAATATGGAGAATGCAGAGACAATGGCTGATTATGAGAAAGAACTGGAGGCGTCCTTCAAGAAAGTAAAGGAGGGCGATATTCTGACGGGAACCGTGATCGGTGTGACGGACAGCCAGGTGATCGTAGATCTCAAGTATTATGCGGAGGGGATTATCCGCCGGGAGGATATTACGGACGATCCTGACTACAATATGCAGGAAGAAATCCATGTGGGGGATGAAATTTCCGGTACAGTGATTAAGACAGATGACGGAGAGGGAAATATTCTGCTCTCCAGAAAGAGCGCAAATGACACCCTGGTCTGGGAGAAGTTTGAGCGGATGCTGGAAGAGCGCACCGTTGTCCCTGTCAAGGTGGCAGAGGTGGTAAACGGAGGAGTTACCGCTTACCTGGAGGGTGTAAGAGGCTTTATACCGGCATCCAAGCTGGCCGCTTCCTATGTGGAGAACCTGGATGAGTGGGTAGGAAAGACAGTGGAGGTCACTGTCATCACCGTGGAGAAGGACAGAAAGAAGCTGGTTCTCTCCGGCCGTGAGGTTGCCAGGGAGAAAGAGAGGGCAGAGAAGAGAAAGAAAATTGAAAAATGCGAGGTTGGAGCCGTCATGGAGGGAACCGTGGATACGCTGAAGGATTACGGTGCCTTCGTGACTCTTGAAAACGGACTTTCCGGTCTCGTACACATTTCCCGCATCAGCAGTCAGAGGATCAAGCACCCCGGCGTGGTCTTAAAAGAGGGACAGACCGTGAAGGTGAAGATCATCGGCATCAAGGATGGTAAAATCAGCCTGAGCATGAAGGATGCAGAGCCTGAGGAAACAGAGGAGGTATTTGACTACCATGAGAACGGCCAGGCGACTACCGGCCTCGGCGCTCTGTTAAAGGGACTGAAATTATAGGGGGTATCACCTTGCCTCCATGCCCTTACCGGGGGAGGAGGCTGAGACACAGGGGAAACTCTGTGGAACCCCGGCTGCGGGCGGAAGGCGGAATGAAACCGGGAAATGGAGAGAAGAATGTGAAACTTCAGTGAAAGGGGGGCCGTTCATGACCAATATTCCCAAGACATTTGACCAGATGGATCAGTGGAAGGCCGTTATGTTTTTGTATAACTCCGCGCTGAAGGAGATCAATACAAAGATAGAAATTCTGAACAATGAGTTCATCCATATATATTCCTACACTCCTATCGAGCATATTAAATCGAGGCTGAAGACACCGGAGAGCATAGTCAAGAAGCTGAAGCATGACGGGCGGGAGGTGACGATCGCCAACATGATCGACTATCTCAGCGACATTGCCGGGATCCGGATTATCTGTTCCTTCACCTCGGATATATATCTGATTGCGGACATGATCGCGAAGCAGTCCGATGTGACGGTCCTGTATGTGAAGGACTATATTAAAAACCCGAAACCAAACGGTTATAAGAGCTATCACATGGTGGTCACAATTCCCATTTACCTGAGCGAGGGGCCGGTGGACACGAAGGTGGAGATCCAGATCCGCACGGTGGCCATGGACTTCTGGGCCAGCCTGGAACATAAGATTTACTATAAGTTTGAGGGAAATGCTCCGGACTTTTTGGAAAAGGAGCTGAAAGACTGCGCAGATATGGTAGATATGCTGGATGCAAAGATGTTTTCTCTCAACGAGGCGATCATGCAGCACAGCGCCGAGGAAAGGCGAAAAGAGGCGGAGGCCGAGGAGCGCAGGATCCGGGAGGAGATGGCAGCCCGGGAGGCCGGGAACCGGGAGAGAGAAGCGGGAAAAGAGGTCTGGGAGAGAGAAGAAGAGGAGAGAAAGGCCGGGGACAGAGAAAACTGGGCTTCGGACAGCAGAATTTAACAGACGGACAGAGAGGACAGACATGAAAATTGTACTTCAGAGAGTGTCACATGCCAGCGTGACAGTAGACGAAAAGGTGATCGGAGCCATTGGGCAGGGATTTCTGGTGCTCCTTGGCGTTTCAGACACAGACACGGAAGAGATTGCCGACAAAATGGTGGATAAGCTTTGCAAGCTCCGGATCTTTCAGGATGATCAGGGAAAGACGAACCTTTCTCTGGCAGATGTGGGGGGAGAGCTTCTGGTGGTGAGCCAGTTTACTCTCTACGCAGACTGCAGAAAGGGCAACCGGCCAAGCTTCATCAAGGCCGGGGCGCCGGAGCTTGCAAACCGCCTGTATGAGTATGTGGTAGAGCGCTGCAGGACCTATGTGGACAAGGTAGAGCACGGTGAATTTGGAGCCGACATGAAGGTGGAGCTTTTAAATGACGGACCCTTTACCCTGGTTCTGGACAGCGAGGAGATTTGCAGATAAAAAACCATGCATGAAGAAAAAGAAAAAGGAGAAAAGACAGATGGCAGATACAGCAAAAGAATTACAGAAGAGCCTGACCTGGGAGTTTCCGCATATTGCAAAGGAGGCGCCGGCTCAGACAGAGGAGGCAGCAGAATACTGCGAGGGCTACAAGGCATTTTTAAATAAGGCGAAGACAGAGAGGGAGTTTGTGACAGAGGCTGTGAAAATCCTCACTGAGAACGGCTACACACCCTATGAAATCGGAAAAAAATATCAGGCAGGGGATAAGGTTTACCTGGTAAACAGAAAGAAGGCTCTGATCATGACGACCTTCGGCGAGAAATCCCTGGAGGAAGGAATCAGACTGAATATTGCCCATATCGACTCCCCAAGGCTTGACTTAAAGCCGAATCCGCTGTTTGAGAAGACAGATATTGCCTATTTAAAGACACACTATTACGGCGGAATCCGCAAGTATCAGTGGGCTACCATTCCCCTTTCCATGCACGGCGTGGTGATCAAAAAGGACGGAGAGGCAGTCAATATCTGCATCGGCGAGGAGGAGGGAGATCCCGTATTCTGTGTGACGGATCTTCTGCCTCATCTGGCTGCCGAGCAGAATGAGAGAAAATTAAAGGACGGAATCAAGGGAGAGGAGCTGAATGTGATTATCGGTTCTGTGCCCTATGCGGATGAGGAGATCAAAGAGCCGGTGAAGCTGCTTGTCTTAAAGCTTCTGAATGACAGGTACGGTATGACAGAGAAGGATTTTATCCGCGCGGAAATCGAGCTTGTTCCGGCAGTCAAGGCAGTGGATGTGGGACTTGACAGAAGCCTGGTGGGCGCCTACGGACAGGATGACAAGGTATGCGGCTACACGGCCTTGACAGCAGAGATTGCCACAAAGCTTCCGACCTACACGACGGTGACGGTGCTGGCAGACAAGGAAGAGATCGGTTCTGTGGGAAATACAGGTCTTGACTCTGACTTCAGCCTTCACTATATCGAGTATCTGGCAGAGGCTGAGGGAGTGAATGTAAAGACTGTCCTCAGAAATTCCATCTGCCTGTCCTCCGATGTGAACGCTGCCTATGATCCGACCTTTGCGAGTGTGTATGAGGAGAGAAATTCCTGCTACATCAACAAGGGCTGTGTGCTGACCAAGTACACGGGGGCCAGAGGAAAATCTGGAAGCAATGATGCCAGCGCTGAGACCATGGCTAAAATCGTGGAGATCATGGACGCAGAGGGCGTTTACTGGCAGACAGGAGAGCTGGGAGCCGTGGACGTGGGAGGCGGCGGAACCGTTGCCTGCTATGTGGCTAAGATGAATGTGGACGTCGTGGATCTGGGCGTGCCGATCCTGGCTATGCATTCTCCGTTTGAGCTGGCTTCAAAGCTGGATATTTACAACACGTATAAGGCATTCAAGGCCTTCTACAAATAAAGAGAGCGCGGCAGAAAGGGCCGGTGCGAAAGCCATACGTCAGAAAGAGCCGTGTGCAGCGCACCGGCCCTTTCTGACGTATGCTTTAACGGGCGGCGGGACCGTATCTTTTTTCCTCAAAACTCTTTTTATTCAGAGGCTTTTGTGATATTATATTTTTTATACCTTCCGGTGAAGGCAGAATAAAAGAGTAAGAGGGACAGTAAATGAGAAAATTATTAACAGCAGGACTCGCAGGAATGGCAGCAGTGATGATTATGACCGGCTGCGGGGCAAAGGATGAAGCAAAAACCGCTACAAAGTCAGACGCGAAAGCCGGCATCGTGCTGGGAGAGTACAAGAATGTGTCGGTGACAGTTGTGAAACCGTCTGTTTCCGACGAGGAGCTGGATGCGAGAATTGAGACGGTTCTGGGCGGATATGCCACCTGGGATGCCGTAGATCGGGCAGCAGAAGAAGGGGACAGGGTAAATATTGACTATAAGGGGCTGAAGGACGGCGTGGCCTTTGAGGGCGGCACGGCAGAAGGATATAACCTGGTGCTGGGCTCCGGCAGCTTTATCGACGGCTTTGAGGACGGGCTCATTGGGGCAGCGGCAGGGGAGCAGAGGAATCTGAACCTGACCTTCCCGGAGAACTACCAGTCAGAGGAGCTGGCAGGCCAGGATGTTGTGTTTGAGGTTACGGTAAATGAGGTGGCTGAGAAGCATACGCCGGAGCTGACGGAAGCGTTTGTGGCGGAAAATTTCCCGGATCTCGGCACTGTGGATGCGTATAAAGAGGATTTGAGACAGCAGATGCTGGACAGCAAGCAGCAGCAGAGCGACCAGCAGAGAAATGCGGAGCTGCTCTCTGCGATTGTGGAGGACTCCGAGATCACATGCGCCACAGAGGATGTAGACGAGATCTATGATCAGCAGATCAACTACTATACTACCATGGCTTCCCTCTACGGACTGGAGCTTGCAGATTATGCCTCTGTCATGGGGATGGACGAGGATACCTTCCGCACAGAGGTGAGAAATATTGCAGAGCTTACAGTAAAGCAGAATATGGTTCTCGACGAGGTGGCAAAGAAGGAGGGATTGAAGGTCGAGGATGCAGACCGCCAGGCCCTCGCTGAGGAGTACAAGGACGTATACGAGAGCGTTGACGATATGATCGAGCAGGCCGGAGCAGAAAATGTGGACAGGGCCATTCTCTCTGAGAAGGCGCTGCAGGTGATTGTGGACAATGCGGACATCACAACAGTGGACGGAATCGACGTAGCAGAGTAGGAGAGAAATTACCAAAGACGACGGGAGGATTTAGGAAATGCAGATTTTATACGATAGAATCCGCAGGGATGGAGTGGTGAGAGCAGGAAATGTTCTGAAGGTGGACCGCTTCCTGAATCATCAGATGGATATTGAGCTGTTTAAGGAGATCGGAAAGGAGTTCAAGCGCCGCTTTGCCGATGTGGAGGTGAACAAAATCCTGACCATTGAGGCCTCCGGTATAGGAATTGCCTGCATTGTGGCACAGTATTTCAATGTGCCGGTGGTTTTTGCCAAGAAGACAAAGACGAAGAATATTGCCGGGGACGTCTATACGACGAAAGTGGAGTCCTTTACCCACGGAACCGTGTACGACATTATCGTGTCCAAGGAGTTTCTGGGAAAGGGAGATAAGGTGCTTGTCATCGACGACTTTCTGGCAAAGGGCAAGGCCCTTGACGGGCTGACCACCCTTATCCAGAACTCAGGGGCAGAGCTGGTGGGAGCCGGAATTGTGATCGAAAAGGGCTTCCAGTGCGGAGGAGATATTATCAGGAAGAAGGGGATTCGTCTGGAATCGCTGGCCATTGTGGACAGCATGGATGAAAAGACGGGTGAAATTGTGTTCCGGGGCGAGAAGAAAAACGCAGAATAGAGGAAACACAGAGAATGGGAAACAGAAAAGCACTCTTTTTTGACATTGACGGAACCCTGTTCAGTGAGACGGACAGGAACGTGCCTGAGAGCGCGTCCAGAGCGCTTGAGAAAGCTAGAAGCAGGGGCCATCTGGTCTTTGTGAACACCGGGAGAACCTGGTGTGAGACGGAGCAGATAAGAACGCTTGTGGATGTGGACGGCTGGCTCTGCGGCTGCGGAACCTACATTGTGGCCGAGGGTTCCGTGCTCTATGACAGAAGGATCCCGAAGGAGAGAGGCGAGGAGATCAAGGCCGCCGTGATCCGGTGCGGCCTTGACGGAGTTCTCGAGGGGGTGGAGGCCTGCTACATGCAGAAGGCGCCTTCCCCCATGAAGAAAGTGGAGGACTGCAGGAAAGGGTTCATGGCTATGGGGATTATTTCCGACTATACCTGGGATGATACCTGCTATGACTTTTCGAAATTCTGTCTCATGACAGACGAGAACAGCCGGATGGACGAGCTGAAAAAGGAGATCGGCCGGGATATGGAGATCATTGACCGGGGAGATGACTTTTTTGAGATTGTTCCAAAGGGCCATTCCAAGGCCACGGCCATCGAGATGATCTTAAAGCGCTTCGGCCTTGAGAGGGAGGATGCCTGGGTATTCGGCGACAGCATGAATGACCTGCCCATGTTCCAGTATGCCCTCAACAAGGTTCTGATGGGAAAGCATGACAGAGGGCTGGAGCCCTATGCGGCCTTTGTCACAAAGACCGTGGAGGAGGACGGAATTGCCTACGCCATGGAAACTCTGGGACTGATTTAGCAGTTCAGGCAGAAGTATGACAGAACAGGAAATGACGGAAATGGAAATATGTGCCTGGAAAACAGATAAAACAGATAAGTGAGAAAGAAGAGCCTGAGCAGCTTCTGCCAGGCTCTTTTTCTGCTGGCGGGGGTATTTCTGCCTCTGCACACCACAGAGAAGGAAGATGCAAAGAGGAGGGAAGACGGGGGACGGCTCAGAATTCCAGGCGGTATTCAATCAGCCTGGAGAAAATCTCCCCTTTCTCCGTGAACCGCACAGGGAAAAAGTTCTGGTTTGGGGCATCCGGGATATCCTGGGCCTCCAGGGCGATGGCGCATCCGGGGAAGGTGCGGTCCGGCAGCTGTAAGCCGCAGGTAGCGCTGTCTTCTCCTGTGCCTTTGCAGGCATGGGAAAGAGGGAAGGAGCTGTCTATAAAGCCTCCGGTGTACACCACAAGGCAGGGGGCGTCAGTCAGAAGGCGCAGCCGGATGCTGCCGTCCTCTGATTCCAGAATCGCTGCCTGGGAAAGTTCGCGGCAGCCGCAGGAGGGGAGCGGCGAGGGCCTGTCCAGAATGAAGGCGTGGTTATATCCCTTTGCCCACTGAAGCTGAGGATCGCCGCAGTGGCGTTTCAGCATATCGGCCACCAGCGCAGGCTGTCTGAAGTCGAAGGCAGTCTGGTCCACACAGTGTATGGATTCCGGAATATGCTCCTTTGTGTTGAAGGCCACCCGGGAAGCCGGAATGGTCAGACGCTGAAGGAGTCCGCCGGGACAGAGACGGCCGGCAAGGGAAGAGGCGCCGGCGCCCGGGGAGCCGTCAGAGGCCTTCTTACTGCAGGCCCAGTTCAGATTAAAGTAAGTATGGCCGGACAGGTTAAAAAACGTATCTCTGTCAGAGACGGCGGTGAGGCAGAGAGAGAGGATTTTCCCTCTCAGGGTGTAGACTGCCCGGAACTGGCGGCTGCCGGGATAGCCGTCTGTCTGATCGGGAAGAGATACAGAGAAAACAAGGATTCCTCCGTCCGTCGTTTTCTGACAGGCTTCTGTATTCCACAGCAGCCGGGACAGGCCGTGCTCTCCTCCGTGGAGGTGGTGCCGCCCTCCGTCGTTTCTGGTCAGGCTGAAGCAGGTGCCCCGGATGGGAAGACGGCCTTCCTGAATCCTTCCGGCAGCCGGTCCGAGAACTGCCCCGGCGTGAAGCGGATTGCCCGGATAGTCGCCTGCAGACAGAAATCCCAGGGCAATATTTTGAAATGATTCACCGGTTTTGTTTATATAAATACCGCAGACAGCAGCTCCGGCATCTGTGAATACAGCCTTTACCTTGCTGTTTTCAAGTGTGTACAGGTGAGGGAAAATTGTCGCTGGTTGTTGAAAATATACAGGTTTTTTGTCTTTTGCCTTGTCTGATTGATACATATTTATCAATTTGTTCATCTCCCATCTAAAAGAAGTATCTATAATGTATAATAAAATCCCGTATTTCACAATATAATTATGGAATACAGCAATTTTTAACAACTAATCAGCAATTTATGAGAATGAAAATGTATACCTGTTTTTGTATAATGGGTTCATGAAAGTTGACGAAAAAAGAGGAGGGTATTTATGAGAGATTCAGTAGAATTTGTAAGTATCACGAAATACTTTCCGGGAGTTAAGGCGCTTGAGGATATCTGCTTTAAGGTTGAGAGCGGCGAGGTGCTGGCCTTTATGGGTGAGAACGGGGCTGGCAAGTCCACGCTCTTAAAAATTCTGAACGGCGATTACCAGGCCACGTCAGGAAAATATCTGATCAATGGAGAGGAAAAGCATTTTTCGCAGCCCAGCGAGGCGATTGAAGCAGGAATCAGTGTAATTTACCAGGAAAGACAGATTCTGATGGATCTGTCGGTGGCTGAAAATATTTTTCTGGGAAGGCTTCCGGCGGGCCGGTTTGGTTACATAAACATGAAGGAGGCATACCGGCGCACCCAGGAAATCATCGACGATTTCGGACTCAATATGAAGCCCACGGATATGGTAAAGGATTTGAGCATTGCCTATCAGCAGATGGTGGAGATCATGAAGGCCTACAGCCGTGAGAATCTGAAGCTGATTGCCTTTGACGAGCCCACGGCGAGTCTGAGTGATTCGGAGATCGAGAGCTTGTTCCGGATTATCAGAAAGCTGAAATCAGAAGGAAAAATGATTATCTACGTGTCCCACCGAATGAAGGAGATTCAGGAAATCACAGACAAAATTGCGATTTTTAAGGACGGGCGCTACATGGGAACCTACGGAACCCATGAGATTACCGAGGAGGAGCTGATCCGGAAGATGGTAGGCCGCAACCTAGGAGACGTATACAACAGCCTGGACAGAAATAAGGAGATAGGGGACGTACTGCTGGAGGTAAAGGACTTAAAGACAGACTACGTGAAAGGAGTTTCCTTTACCCTTCACAAAGGCGAGGTTCTCGGATTTTCCGGACTTGTAGGGGCAGGCCGTACGGAGACGATGCGGGGAATCATTGGAGCCGACCGGATGACCGGCGGGGAGATTTTCCTGGAAGGGAAAAAGATAGTGAATCATTCCCCCAGCGATGCCATGGAAAACGGAATCGTCCTGGTTCCGGAGGACAGAAAGACCCAGGGAATCCTGGCCAACCTGGGAGTTGGGGAAAATATTACCATCGGCTCTCTGAAGCACAACGCCTCCAGATTCGGCATCCTGAACCGCAAAAAAGAGCAGGAGATGGAGCAGAAGGGAATTGCTGATTTCAAGATCAAGACGCCCAACGCGGAGAAAAAGATTGTAGAGCTGTCAGGAGGAAACCAGCAGAAGGCCATCGTAGCCCGCTGGATGGCTACAAATCCCAAGGTTCTGATTCTGGACGAGCCTACGAAGGGAATCGACATCGGAGCAAAATCAGAGTTCTATAATATGATCTGTGAGTTTGCGAAACAGGGGCTGGGCGTGATCCTGATCTCCTCTGAGCTTCCGGAGGTAATGGGACTTTCTGACCGGATTATCGTAATGAAGGGAAGAAAGATCTCAGGCGAGATCAGGCGGGAGGACGCGACAGAGGAGAATCTTCTGAGCCTTGCGATGATAGGAGGAAAAACAGATGGAAAAGAAGAATAAGGGGCTTAGGATTAACGGAAGTATTCTCGTTCTGCTGTGTGCCCTGGTACTGGTAGTTGTAATTTTCACATCCTTAAATCCAAACTTTTTAAGCTACGCAAACATGATTAATATTCTGGTGGCTGCAAGTCTTGTAGGCCTGGTAGCCATCGGAGAAACGTATCTGATTATTGCGGGACTGAACGATTTGTCTCCTGGTTCCGTGGCAGCCTTTTCCGGCGTTCTGGCAGCGCTTCTGGTATCGAAAATGATGCTTCCGTTCCCGGCAGCTGTGGTACTTACCCTGATAGTGGCCATGTCGGCAGGTCTGTTCAACGCATGGATGGTCAGCTACATCAAGCTGGAGCCGTTCATCGCCACACTGGTAACGCAGGCAATTTTCAGAGGCTTTGCCTACATACTCTGTGACGGAAAGCCTGTAGCTGTTTCCGATCCGGCCTTTATTGAGCTCGGAAAAATGAGAATCGGAGGAAGCCAGGGAATCCCGCTGACCGTTATTATCCTGGTGCTGGCTTTTATTATCTTCGGCTTCATTCTTGCCAAGACCACCTTCGGACGAAGCATCTATGCCATTGGCGGAAACAGGGATGCTGCAAGACTGGCAGGTCTTAAGCCGAGAAAGATTATTTTTATCAGCTATCTGATGATGGCATGTCTCTGTGCAGTAGGCGGTATTATCCTGGCAGCCCGTATGAATTCGGGACAGCCGGCAGCCTGCATCAACCTGGAGTTTGACGCCATCACAGCCGTTATCCTGGGCGGTGTCAGCTTCTCCGGAGGCGTGGGAAACATGGGAGGAACTCTCCTCGGTGTGATTCTGCTTCAGGCCTTTAATACAGGTCTTACCATGGTAGGCGTGCCCACCTTCTGGCAGTACGTGGCAAGAGGCTCCCTGCTCTTAATCGCCCTGACCATTGACTTTATCAGAAAGAGAAACAGAGAGAAGAAGCTCCTGGCAGACAGCATGAAGAATTTATAGGTTTGGGCTCGAAGGAGAAGAGACGACTCAGAACGGGATGCAGACAGCATCGTCAAAGGAAATTTACGCTCCCTGACAGGGGAGATGTAAAATAAAAGAAATCAAAGAGTCCGGTCCTCTTTTGCTGGAGGACCGGAAAGAGAGAAGGAGGAAGTAGAAATGAAAAAAGTATTGGCAGCGACACTGGCGGTATGCATGGGACTTTCCCTGACAGCATGCTCAGGCGGAGAGACATCTGCTCCGGCAGAGACAACAAAGGCAGCAGAGGAGTCAGGAGCAGCAGAGGCAGCTTCTGAGGAGGGAAAAGAGGCAGCAGCAGACAACGATTTCCTGGTATACGGAATCTACAAGGCAGGCGATCAGTCCTGGTTCATCAATGAGGGAAATGCAGCGAAGGCAAAAGTTGAGGAATTAGGCGGACAGTTCGTGTACTGCGATGCACAGATGAATCCGGAGACATGTTTAAAATATGTGGATACAGCTATTGCAGAGGGAGCAGACGGAATTGTCATCTGCGTTCCGGACCAGACTATGTCCCAGGCTGTAGTGGACAAGTGCAGCGAGGCCGGAATTCCTGTAGTGGCAGCCGACGATGCCCTGGAAGTAAACGGCGAGAAGATTGCTCCATGGGTAGGCATCGATGGATACAATATCGGTGCTGCCAACGGCGAGTGGATGGGAAATTACGCTAAGGAAAACAACCTGATCGACGATGAGGAGTGCGGAGTAATGTTCTTAACCATGGATACAGTTTCCAGCTGCGTTCCGAGAACTGAGGGCGAGAAGGACAAGTTCTTTGAGGTGACAGGCTTTGATGAGAGCCGCGTATTCTACGCTGACAATGACGGTACGACTGATAAGGGAAATCAGGCAGCTACAGCCGTTATCACAGCAAATCCGCAGATTAAGAAATGGCTTGTAATGTCCGCAAACGAGGAGAGCGCTATGGGAGCCGTACGTGCTCTTGAGACAGCCGGACTGGACAAGGATTCCTGCGTAATCGGTCTTGGCGCATACCTGGCCAAGGACGAGTGGAATGCAGGCAAGGACGTATGCATGAAGGCTTCCTGCTACTTCTCTGAGACAGCTATCGGCGGAACCTCTGTAGAGCTTCTGTACGACTATGTAAAGAACGGAACAGAGATGGAGATGGAAACAGCCGTTCCGGCAACTGTCTGCACACCGGACAACTACAAGGAAGTAATGGGAGAGGCCGCAAACTAGGAAACAGAGAAAAATATCTTTGTTGACATAATGTGACGGCAGATATCAGATAAGAACAGGAGAAGAGCGGCGGATACCAAGGCTCTTCTCCTGTTTTATTTGATGGATAGATAGGTTCAGCATTATTTTTCATTCTGGTTGTACCGGTATCTGGTGGGGGTCACTTTGCAGATTCGCTTAAAGGTGGAGCAGAAGCTGCTCTCGCTGGAAAAGCCGCTGTTGTAGCAGATCTCCTTGATGGGGAAGCTGCTGCTTTTGAGGTAAAATTTGGCGATATTAATGCGGGCGTGGATGACGTACTCATGGGGAGTGTACCCGGTTTCCTGCTTAAACAGGCGGGTGAAGTAGTAGGGGCTCAGCCCCACGCGGCCTGCCAGCTCCTCCAGGCTCAGCTGTCCGGTAATATTGTTGCTGATATAGGAGATGGTGTCCTCGATGATGCCTGAGTACCGGTCGCCGCAGGTAAAATCCTGGGAAACCAGGATTTCTGTGAGAAGCTGAACCAGATATTTGGAGCACAGGGCCTCGTTTACGTTGGAGGAGGACAGCATGGAGATCAGCTTGTCCAGGAGCTTTTCAAAGGACAGCAGATTTTTTACATCTGCCACATGGCCGAGGCTCTGGTGGATCAGGGAAATATACTGCCTGCTGGTAGCCCCATCGAAATGCACCCAGAAAATCTCAAGGTCTCCTGTGGCATAGTAGACATGGGGCTTATAGCAGTCTACCAGCACAGCCTGGCCGTCATGGAAGGGGAAGGATGCGCCGTCTGCCTCCAGGCAGCCAGAGCCCTTTTTCACATAGATGAGCAGATAGCTGTCGTAATTGGTGCGGGAGACATAGTATCCGGGCGTGCAGTAATAATGGCCTGCACAGAGAGGATAGAAGAATGCCTCTCTGGCCTGGCCGGTGGCAGTGTAGAAATAGACATTGGATTCGGGCAGGCACCCGTTGTCAAATGGCTTCATGTAACAGTCCTCCTCCACAAAAAACTTAAATTGCACATGAAAAAAATTATAGTGATAATTATAAATAAAGTCAATAAATATCAGGGATTTAATTAAAAATACTGATAAGCCTTTCTGAAAAATATTACAGCAAGATTTATAAATAACAGAGCAAAGGAAAGCAATGATAAACAGGGGGAGAACAGCTAAAATAGAGGAAAGAAACAGGCCGGACAGTCCAGGGAAGGAATCTCAGGAAATGGGGAGGGCTGGGAACCGGCATCAGGCAATAAGGAGGGATTCAAGATGGAGAAGATGGAAGCGGTAAGAGTCTGGGAGGAGACAGTAGTCATTCCTACCTACGGAATCGGAGCTCCCAATAAAAATCCGATTTTTTCGGAAAAACGTGTTTATCAGGGAAGTTCAGGAAAGGTTTATCCTTATCCTGTAGTGGAAAAAATTTACGATGAAAAGAAGGATAAAGAATATAAGGCAGTCTTTCTGGAAAATCAGTATCTGAAAGTTATGATTCTGCCGGAGCTGGGAGGCCGTATCCAGAGAGCCTACGACAAGACGAACGGATATGACTTTGTCTACTACAATCACGTAATCAAGCCGGCTCTGGTAGGACTTACCGGTCCATGGATTTCAGGAGGAATTGAGTTTAACTGGCCCCAGCACCACAGGCCCACAACCTTCCTTCCCGTAGACTACCTGCTTAGCGAAAATGAGGACGGAAGCAAAACCGTCATGGTCAATGACGTGGATCAGATGTATGGGACAAAGGGAATCGCATCCTTTACGCTTTATCCGGACAGGGCCTACATAGAAATCCGGGGTCAGCTTTACAACCGGACGCCGATGCCCCAGACCTTCTTATGGTGGGCAAATCCGGCTGTCCCGGTGAATGACAACACCCAGTCGATTTTCCCGCCGGACGTTCACGCTGTCATGGATCACGGCAAGAGAGACGTTTCCCGTTTCCCTATTGCCACAGGCGTATACTATAAGCAGGATTACAGCGAGGGCGTGGATATTTCCAGATATAAAAATATTCCGGTTCCCACCTCCTATATGGCAGAAAAGTCAGACTTTGACTTTGTGGGGGGATATGACTACGGCGTAGAAGCGGGAATCCTTCATGTGGCCGATCACCATATCTCTCCGGGAAAGAAACAGTGGACCTGGGGCTGCGGAGACTTTGGAAAGGCCTGGGATCGAAATCTGACAGACGAGGACGGCCCTTATGTGGAGCTGATGACAGGTGTGTTCACAGACAACCAGCCGGATTTTACCTGGCTGAAGCCTTTTGAGGAAAAGACCTTTAAACAGTATTTCATGCCCTACAAGGCAGTGGGAGCAGTAAAGAACGCTTCCGTTGACGCTGCCATGAACCTGGAGCTTTCCTGCGAGGCAGGCGCTGAGGCAGGAAATGTAAGAGAGGGCTCAGGAAAGACGGCTCACATCTGCATCTATGCCACCTCCCTGAGAGAGCATGCCCATGTGGTGCTTCGCAGGAAGGGAGAGATTATCTTTGAGGAGACGGCCCGGATTTCTCCGGTGGATATTTACAGAAATACAGTAGAGGCCGGAATGGGAGAAGATACGGACTTTACTCTGGAGCTGCACAGCGGGGAGCCGGAGGGAAGAGGACGCCTGCTTCTTTCCTATACGCCTCTTGCAGAGGAGATCCCGGAGCTTCCAAAGCCTGCTGAGGCCGCAAAGGATCCGGAGGAGATCCAGACCTGCGAGGAGCTCTACCTGACAGGACTTCACATTGAGCAGTACCGCCATGCCACCTATCTGCCGGATCCCTACTATCTGGAGGGACTTAAGAGAGATCCCGGCGATATCCGCCTGAACACTGCCTACGGCTCCCTTCTCCTTTCAAGAGGCTGCTTTGAGGAGAGCGAGAAGTATTTCAGAAAAGCCTTAAAGAGGATGACCTGGAAGAATCCGAATCCTTACGAGAGCGAGGCCTACTATAAGCTGGGACTTTCCCTCTTCTACCAGGACAGAAAGGAAGAGGCCTTTGACGCATTCTACAAGGCAACCTGGTCCAATGAGCAGCAGGAGATGAGCTTCTACTTCCTGGCAGCTATCGCAGCGGGCCGGGGCGACTATGCCCAGGCCCTGGAATTTGTGGACAAGGGCCTTGTAAAGAACTGGCATAATGTAAAGGCCAGAGGGCTGAAGGCAGCCGTCCTCAGAAAGCTGGGACAGCTTTCGGCAGCTGAAAAGCAGGTGGAGGAGAACCTCTCGATCGATCCCTTTGACTATGTGTCCCGGTTCGAGGGATACTTTATCTCCCTGGAAAAGTGTGGAGGGGAGGCAGAACAGGAAGAAGAGAGCAAAGCTTCAGAGCTGCTTCTGAGCCAGACGGAGCAGCTGATGAGAGGATTCCACGAAAATTATCTCCAGACTGCAAGGGACTATGCAGAAGGTGGATTTCTGGAGGAGGCAGTTTTCGTGCTGAGGAGATGCCGGGAGTCAAAGCCGATGCTGAAATACTATGAGGCCAGCTACCTGGATCGAATGGGAGAGACAGAGGAGGCCAGGAAAGCGGTCAGGGAGGCAGAAAAAGCGGATCCCTACTGCTGTTTCCCGAATAAGCTGGAGGATATCCCGGTTCTTATAAAGGCTCAGGAACTGGATAATGGCTGTGCGAAGGCTCCCTACTATCTGGGCTGCCTGTGGTATGACAAAAAGCAGTATGAGGCTGCCAGAGCCTGCTTCGAGCGGTCGGCAGAGGCAGACAGCTCATTCCCCACTGTGTGGAGAAACCTTTCCTTCGTCTACTACAATAAGATGGGAGAGAAGGAGAAGGCCAGAGAGGCCCTGGAGAAGGCATTCGAGCTTGATACCAGCGATTCCAGAGTATTCCTGGAGCTTGATCAGCTTCACAAGAAGCTGGGCTGGACAGCCCAGGAGCGTCTGGCAGAATATGAGAAGTACCGCAGCACCTTTATGCAGAGGGATGACCTGTACATTGAATATGTGACCCTTAAAAACTTTACCGGATGCCATCAGGAGGCATACCAGCTTCTTCTGGAAAGACATCTCCACCCGTGGGAGGGCGGCGAAGGCAAGGCCACGACCCAGTACGCCACAGCCCTTCTGGAGCTGGGCAAGGAGGCCCTCAGAAAGAATCAGCCTGAGGAGGCTGCAGATTACCTGAAAAAGGCTATGGTATATCCGGAAAACCTGGGAGAAGGAAAGCTGGAGGGAACGAAGGACAACCATATCTGGTACTATCTGGGACTTTCCTATGAAGCGATGGGGGAGAAGGAAAAGGCCACAGAGTGCTTTGAGAAGGCAGTCACAGGAACAGATGAACCGGCGGGAATGATGTACTATAATGATCAGCCGGCGGATATGATCCTCTATCAGGGACTTGCCCTCTACAAGCTGGGAAAGAAAGCAGCAGGAAATGCGCGGTTATACCGCCTGATTGACTACGGCGAGCAGCATATGAGAGACGAGGTGAAGGTGGGATATTTTGCAGTATCCCTTCCGGATTTCCTGATCTTTAATGAGGACTGGACCAGGAGAAACAAGGCTCACTGCTATTTCCTGATCGGACTTGGAAATCTGGGACTTGGAAACAGCCAAAAGGCCAGGGAGTGCTTTGAGAAGGCCCTCTCTCTGGACGGCTTCCACTTAAACTGCCGTCTTTTATTAAACGGACTTCAATCATAAGATAAGCGGCTGAAACAGGCTGACAGGGGCCGGGTATCCCATGAGGGTACCCGGCCTCTTTGGCGTCAGAGAATCAGGGCGAGGACCTGAAACGACAGTTGTTTCGAGGAAGAAGGCATAGTAAAATAGGACCATAAAACAGGTTCAGAGTCCGGAAACGGCACAGGGCCTTTGAGACAAAGACGGAAACAGACGAAGACCCGCGGGATTTTAGCGCATTTCGTCAGACAGCAGAACAGACTGGGAGGAACATACATGAGATACCTGATTCTTGATACAGACACAGGAGTGGATGACGCCCTTGCCATCCTCTACGCTCTGGGACTTGAGGCCAGGGGAGTGTGCAGGCTGGTTGGAGTGACCTGCACCTTTGGAAATGTGGAGGTGGAGACAGCGGTGAAAAACAGCCGCGCTGTCCTTGATTTTCTGGGGCGCAGGGATATTCCCGTATTCGGGGGGAATAACCGGCTGTTCGGAAGCGGCGAGGAGTTCGTACAGCGGCCTATCTGCAGGATTGTCCACGGGGAAAACGGCCTTGGAAATGTGGATATCCCCATGCCCCAGGAGAAAACGGTGGATAAAGATGAAAATGTGAAAGAGAAAGGGGATAAAGGAGCTTCAGATTATAAAAGAGCGTTAGACTATGAAGCAGGCTGCGGGGAATCCGAAGCGGTCCGCTTTCTCACGGAGATGGCGGAGCTTTACGGGGAGAGGCTGACGGTGATCGCCACAGCATCCATGACCAACATGGCCGAGTGGATACAGGCCCACAGAGAGGCAGCTCTCAGGACGGGGACCATCGCCGTCATGGGGGGAGCCCTGACGGTTCCGGGAAATGTGAATCCCTTTGCCGAGGCCAATATCCTGGCAGACCCGGAGGCGGCAAAATTCCTGTTTGAGAGCGGGCTTTCCTTTACGATGACAGGGCTTGACGTGACTCTTAAGACAAACAGAAGGGCAGACCAGATGGAGGAGAAGACAGGCAGGTGGAGAGAGGAGGGAGGTGCCTGCGGAAAGGTCTTTGCCGATATGCTGAGCTACTACTGCACCAATGAGGCGCCTTCGAATGGAAAAAAGGAGGGGGCCATTCACGACCCCATGGCAGTTGCCGCTGTGTTCAGAAGCCAGCTCTTCCATATTCTGGAGATGAATCTGACTGTGGAGACAGAAGGGCCGTCGAGGGGGCGGACAATCGGCGACCTGAAACGTCTGCGGGACAGGGTAAAAACAGCCCGCGTGTGCGTAGATGTGGATGAGGAGCAGTTCCTGAACGAATTTGCTGAGGTGTGTCTGGGAGCCTTCCCTAAGTGTGATTAGAAGGCCGCAGACTTCTGAAAGCGTATCTGTGGCAGGAAGGATCTGCAAAGGGGGCAGCCTGCTTTGTGTGCAGTCTGCCCCCTGCTCTCTTCCTGTTTTCTTTCGATTCTGGTTCTTTGCTGTTTTTCTTCCGGTTCGTTATCGTTTTTCAGCCAGTTCGTTTACAAGTTCTTCAGCCAGTTTTTCGAGAGAATGATTCTGCCCTTTTTTATTACGGTTTCCACCTGATTGATGGCGGTGTGGTAAGGCAGATAGGTGATGGAGGGGTATTTCATAATCAGCAGGTCGGCCTGCTTTCCCGCCTCAATACTACCGATGGTTTCCGCCCGTCCCAGAGCCGCCGCGCCGTTGATGGTGAGGGCGGTGATCACTTCCTCGATGGACATATCCATATAGATGCAGCCGAGGGCGATCAGAAGGGGAATGGAGTTGGTAAAGCAGCTTCCAGGGTTCAGGTCAGAGGCCAGAGCCACTGCGCAGCCGCTGTCGATCATTTTTCGTGCCGGGGCGTACTCCTCCTTCAGGCAGAATGCAGTGGCAGGCAGAAGGGTGCTGATGACGCCGCGCTCTGCCATCTGGCGGATGCCCGCATCGGATGCCTTGAGGAGATGATCCGCAGAAACGGCTCCCACCCGCGCGGCCAGCTCCGCCCCGCCCAGGGGGTACATCTCATCGGCGTGGATCTTAAGTTTAAAGCCCATGTCTTTTGCCCGGGTCAGATAATACTCGGAATCCTCCAGGGAGAACACGCCCTTCTCGCAGAAAATATCTGCAAATTCTGCCAGATTTTCCCTGCGCACAGCAGGCATGACATCCTGAAGCATCCGGTCGAGAAATTCCCTCTCCTTTCCCTTATATTCGGGAAGCACACTGTGAGGACCCAAAAAGGTGGATACAATGTCCACCGGATGGCGCCTGTCCAGTTCCCCCATGACACGAAGCTGCTTGAGCTCTGTGTCGAAATCCATTCCATAGCCGCTCTTGCCCTCAACGGTGGTGACGCCGAATTCTGCCATCCGGTTCAGCCGATCCATGCCGGCAGTGATGAGCTCCTCCTCGGAGGCAGTCCTGGTAGGCTCGATGGTGGCGTTGATGCCGCCTCCCCGCTCCATGATCGACATGTAGCTGTCGCCCTTTAAGCGCCAGGAAAATTCATCGGCACGGTATCCGCCGAAAATAAAGTGGGTGTGGGAGTCCACAAAGCCGGGGAGGAGAGTTTTCCGGAAGGCATTGATAACGGAAAGAGGGCGGCCCCCCCAGGCTGTCTCTTCTGTCTCCTTCCGGTCAAGGGCATGGCTCTCCTCCTCGGAAAGTCCCAGCATCCGGTCTAACTGCCCTGTCTCTCCCACAGCGGTGATCCGGCCGTCCTCCACGAGAACTGCCCCGTCGTGAATCAGGCCGATGTCGGCCATTTCCTTTCCGCGCTTTTGAGTCCTGCCGCTGCAGGAGGCCAGCTCTGAGGCGCGGCGAATGTAAAGTCTGTTCATATCTTTCTATCCCATCCTGTCTGTACTGTCTGAAGCAGCTTTCAAGCGGCGCATGGACTCTGCACCGCTTAAAAGCCATACCGCTATTTCTTTACCGCGTTCTCATAAGCCCTCTCGATCAGCCCGTCGTCGGCGATGTAAGGCATGGTGATCACGTCGCTTCCCTTTCTCAGGGTGTTGTATTCTGCAACGGTCTCGATGGAGTGCTCATTTCTCGCCCAGCTTCTCCTGGAAACGCCCACCATGGTATCCCACGGGATCGCCTCCCGGATAATGGCATCCGTTTCCGGTGTGCCGTCGAGAACCAGGCCGAAGCCGCCGTTTATAGCCTTTCCGATTCCCGTTCCGCCTCCGTTGTGGAGAGCCACCAGGCTCATGCCTCTGGCTGCGTTTCCCGCATAGCACTGAACTGCCATGTCAGCCGTTAAGTTGGAGCCGTCATAAATGTTTGAAGTCTCACGGTAGGGGGAGTCTGTTCCTCCGGTGTCGTGGTGGTCACGGCCCAGCATGACAGGGCCGATTTCCCCGTTTCTGACCATCTCGTTGAATTTGAGGGCAATATCTCTTCTGCCGAAGGCATCCTGGTAGAGGATGCGGCACTGGGTTCCCACAACCAGCCTGTTTTTCTCGGCATCCCGTATCCAGATCCAGTTATCCTTGTCCTGAGGCCTTCTGTTGGGGTTGATGATTTCCATAGCTGCGTGGTCTGTCTTTACCAGATCCTCATGCCTGCCGGACAGACAGCACCAGCGGAACGGGCCGTACCCGTAGTCAAACAGCTCCGGTCCCATAATGTCCTCCACATAGGACGGGAAGATAAAGCCCTCGCTGGTGTCTGTGCCGTTTTTGGCTATATCCTTTGCGCCGGCGTCGAATACGGCTTTCATGAAGGAATTGCCGTAGTCGAAGAAGTAGGCGCCCCGCTCTACCAGAATTTTGATCAGATGAAAATGCTTAACCAGGGAGGCATTGACAAGCTCAGCGAAATGCTCCTTGTCGTGGGCCAGCATCTCGGTTCTCTCCTCGAAGCTCAGTCCCTGGGGGCAGTAGCCGCCGTCGTAGGGCACATGGCAGCTGGTCTGGTCGGAGAGCAGCTCGATTTTAATATTGTGATCCACGGCATACTGGAGAAGATCCACAATATTTCCGTGGTAGGCGATGGAGATGGTCTCCTTCCTTGCCATATAGTCGGCGGCCAGCCGGTAGGCCTCCTCGGCGCTGTCCGTAATCAGGCTCACCCAGCCCTGGCTGTGCCTTGTCTCGATCCGTGAGTAGTCTACCTCGGCGATGATTCCTACGCCTCTGGCGATCTCAATGGCCTTTGGCTGAGCGCCGCTCATGCCGCCCAGGCCGCTTGTGACAAACAGATGGCCCGCCAGATCTCCGTCGTGGGGGACGCCCAGGAACTTGCGCCCTGCATTTAAAATCGTATTAAAGGTTCCGTGTACGATGCCCTGGGGGCCGATGTACATCCAGCCTCCGGCTGTCATCTGGCCGTAGGAGGAGCAGCCCATGGCTGTGGCCTTGGCCCAGGCCTCCGGGTTGTCGCCCTCACCGACCATGAGGCCGTTGGTGATAATGACTCTGGGGCTGGATTTGTGGGATTTAAAAAGGCCCAGGGGATGGCCGGACATGACCACCAGAGTCTGCTCGTCGGTGAGCAGCTCCAGATATTTTTTGATCAGCTGGTACTGCATCCAGTTCTGGCATACCTGTCCCGTTTCACCGTATGTGACCAGCTCATAAGGATAGAGGGCAACCTCGTGATCCAGGTTGTTGTCAATCATTACCTGAAAGGCTTTGCCCTGTACGCAGTTTCCCCTGTACTCGTCAATGGGCTTTCCGTAGATTCTCTCCTTGGGCATAAAGCGGTAGCCGTAGATGCGGCCTCTGGTCAGAAGCTCTTCCATAAATTCCGGAGCGAGGGCCTCGTGGAGCTCCTCCGGCACATAGCGCAGGGCATTTTTCACGGCCAGTTTGATTTCACGTTCATTTAAAGTAAGCTCCCGCATGGGGGCGCGGCGGATTCCCTCCTTGAAAACCGGATATTCCGGGAGGACTGGATCCAGTTTGACTGTCATGGCTGCACCGATCTCTTTGTTGTTCATATCCTCATCCCTTCCTTGAAAATAATATTCTGATTTTATTATAGCCTCAGATGGTCAAAAAAACGTCGAAGTGGAAAATCCGATCAGAAATTTTTTCTGCTGCACCACAAGGTGAATGAGAAAGAAAACGGGAATGACGCCAGGGCTCAGTCTCGTTGACATAGCAGAAGCAGGTGGGTTATACTTAGTAAATAGTATGGACAGGGGAGAAGGAGCCTGGAGAGAAGGGCAGGGGCCCCTGCAGAGGGCAGCCGGGAGAGGAAAATGAAGGAAATTTCAGTACATCTGTTGGGGAATCCGGAGATTTGGGCCGGAGGAGAAAAGATCAGCTTTCCCTATAAAAAGGCGGAGGCTTTTTTCTATTATCTGTGTGTGAAGAAGAAGGTGAGCAGGGAGGAAGTGATCTGCCTTCTGTGGGGGGATGAGGACGAGACAACGGGAAAGAAAAAACTGAGGGATGCAGTCTATCAGGTGAAGCGGATCCTGGGAAAGGAGGTACTTTTCACCTGGGGCCATACGGAAATTGCCCTGAACCCGGAGTTCCCCCTGAAAACGGACTGGGATGAAGCTTCCGAAAACGGAGAGGGCCTGTGGGGCGCCGGGTTTCTGGAACATTTCTATATTAAAAACTGTTATGAGTTTGAGGAGTGGACCCAGGAGGTGCGGCGGCGGCTCTCGGAGAAGCAGGCTCAGCTTGCAAGGGAGAGACTTAAGGAGGCAGCCGGCAGGAATGATGCTGCCATGCTTCAGAAATACGGAAATATTCTCCTGTCAGGGGATCCCTATAATGAGGAGCTCTACTTTGAACTGATGAATCTGTACGCTCAGAATGGAAGCTATACTATGGCAATCCGCCTCTACAGTGATCTTCAGAAACTGCTTTTGGAGGAGCTGGACGAGAAGCCGTCGAGAAGGCTGACAGAGCTGTTTCACCGCATTTACACCATGAAGGAGGCTGTGAGCTGTGAGGGGGCCATGGCAGAGCTTCCCTTTGTGGGAAGGAAGCGGGAGCTGTACAGGGTGAATTGTTTCCTGGCTGAAGAGGGCGTGGAAACAGAATCGGCGAAGTCTGTGGGCTGCATGGCAGTGAGCGGCGAAAACGGCTCAGGGAAAACAGCCTTTCTGGAGCAGGGAGCCCGCCTGGCGGCAGGAAACGGAATGCTTGTTCTGAAATCCTCCTGCTATAAGCAGGGGGAGGAATTTTATCTGAGCCCATGGAACGATATATTCCAGGAGCTGTACCAGCTGGTGGCAAAGGACGGGGAGGCAAAGGAAGAGGGAAAAGCCGGAGGGGAGAGCCGGCGGGAGGAGCTTAAAAAGAACCTCTCCTGCTTCCTGAACGGCTCCGGCGGTGAGGAAGTGTCGAGGATGACGTACCCTATGGTCGAGAAGCTGGCCCTTGACCTTCTGGAATTTCTGACAGAAAAGAGCAGAATCCTTCTGGTTTTCGATGATATTCAGTGGATGGATTCTATGAGCTGCCAGCTTCTCAACCGTCTGCTGCACCTTCTGGGAAGAGAGAAGCTGCTTCTTCTGTGCAGCATGAGCAGGGAGGAGGAGGCCAGGGCAATGGGGGCTCTGGAGCCGGTTCTTCTGCGGGACGGCGTGGAGATCCTAAGGCTCAGCCCGTTCACCAGGGAGGAGACCGACGAGCTGATCCGAAAATACCTTCCCGAACTTTCCGGCGAGGAGGAAAAAAAGGCGGAAATCTACCGGGCCACAGACGGAAACGCCTTTTTCCTGAAGGAGCTTCTGAACCTGATTCGGGAAAAGGGCTATACCCTGGAAAAATCCAGAAGAACCAATTATGTGATTCAGGCCCGGCTTTCCGGACTTTCGGCCCGGGAGAGGGACGTGCTGGGAGCCATGTCTGTGTTTCCGGAGAAGGCGGGAGTGGAGGAGCTGGAGCTGCTTTTGCCGGATACAGACAGGCTGTCCCTCCTTCGGGTTCTGGAAAGCCTTCAGGAGAGGTTCCTGATCCGGGAGGTACTGGTGGGATGGAATGTCCACTATCAGTTTGTGCACCGGGTGTTTCAGGAGTACGTCTGTGAGCGCCAGAGCAATGGAAAGCGCATGCTGTACCACCAGATGCTGGCAGCCTGCTATGAGGAGGCTGCGGCTCAGAACAGGCGGGCAGCCCTCCTTCCCCTTGTTATCTACCACTATGAGCACTGCCACAACCAGATCAAGGCCTGCCAGTACAGGATCGAGTGGCTGAAGGAATATTACACTCTGATCAACGAAAATTTTCCGGTGCTTCACTGGTCACTCTCTGATCTGGATGAAAGCCTCCGGGTGACGCCGCCGGCTGACGAGATGATCCGTCTGGCCGGGGAGCTTGTGGGGCTTGAGGGAAATACGGAGGAGATCCGGCGGATGAAGCTGGAAATGAACTATATCAGGGGGCGGTATGACATTGCCCATGGAAACTACAGCCAGGGGTTATCCCATATTGAGGAGGGGATCCGCCTGTCCAGGGAGCTTTCGGATCAGAGGATGCTTCTGTCCTGCTACAAGCAGCAGATATTTTACGGAATCCAGGTGGAGGATCTGGAGCGGGTGGAAACCTATACAGAGATTGGCCTTTCTCTGGCAGCAGAGGGACTGGACCGTGAGGAGAGGCTTTCGGCAGAGCAGTGGATTGAGCAGGGCCCTTCAGACACCGGACAGAGTCCGGAGGATATTTCTCCTGGAAAGGGCGGGATGCCGGGATGGGCCAAAGGCACAGGGACAGAGGAGAAGAGGAGGAGAGAATGCCTGGAGGAATTCGGAACCTTTCTCCGTCTGAGGGGCTGGTATAATCTTCACACAGGTCAGTACGGGAGAGCGGAGCGGGCGCTTCGCCTGGCCGGCGCAGTGTTTGAGGGACTCGGGAATGAGTACGGAGCCGGTCAGGCCGCCTGCCTGAATTACATTGGAGACGTGTACCGCCTGAGAGGGCAGCCGGATAGGGCGGTCTCCTTCTACAAAGAAGCCATAGGCCTGGTAGAAAAGGAGCCTGTGATCATCGGGCTGGGACAGTTCTACGCAAATACGGGCCAGGCCCTTTACCAGTCAGGAGATAAGGAAGGGGCGGAACAATACCTGAAAATGGCCGCCAGCTATCTGAGAAAGAATGGCTGTATCTGGGGGCTTGAACGGGTAGAGGCCTGCCTGGCGCTCCTGTTTCTGGAACAGGGAGATCCTGAGAGGGCAAAGGAACATTACCGGACAGGGCGGGAGCTCTCCGACAAAATCAGAAACCCTCAGACCCGGAAAATTCTGGAAACCGTCGGACTGCGCCTGAAGGAGGAAGAGAAAAAGACCGAGGGAAAGGAAGGAAAAAAGACTGCACTGTAAGGGGGGTCCCTTACATAGACGGTTTTTGGACGTTTCGTTTATTATAATCATAACAGAAATAGGGAAATACATAAAAGGAGTGGGCTTGTATTATGAGTAAAGTTCTGATTACAGGAGAGGATTTGACAGTTGAGGAGATAGTGGCAGTCTGCCGTCAGGAGGCTCTGGTAGAGCTTTCCGATGAGGCCAAGGAGAATGTGAGAGCGTCCAGAAAGATTGTGGACGATTTGATTGCCGAGGAGAAGGTGGTCTACGGGATCACCACAGGATTTGGAAAATTCAGCGACGTGGTAATTTCACAGGATCAGTGCAAGGAGCTGCAGAAAAATCTGATTATCACCCACGCAGTCGGCGCAGGAGAGCCGTTTTCCAGGGATATTGCGAGAGGGATCATGCTGCTTCGCATCAACAACCTTTCCAAGGGATTTTCCGGCATCCGCCTGGAAACGCTTCAGACTATGGTGGACATGCTGAATAAGGGTGTGACTCCGGTGATCCCTGAGAAGGGCTCTCTGGGCGCTTCCGGCGATCTGGCACCCCTCTCTCACATGGTGCTGCCAATGATCGGTCTGGGGCTGGCAGAGTACCAGGGAGAGGTGCTTCCCGGAAAGGAGGCCATGGATCGGGCAGGCATCCCGGTGATTGAGCTTTCCGCCAAGGAGGGGCTTGCCCTCAACAACGGGACGCAGGCCATGACGAGCGCAGGTTCCCTGGCTCTCTACGATGCCATTTGCCTGTTGAAGGTGGCGGACATCGCGGCAGCTCTCAGCTTTGAGGCTCAGAATGGGGTGGTGGACGCGCTGGATCCGAGAGTTCACAAGGTCCGCCCTCACAAAGGTCAGATGGCTACGGCGAGAAATCTTCTCACTCTTTTGGAGGGAAGCAAAAATACCACAAGACAGGGGCAGATCCGCGTGCAGGATGCCTATTCCCTGCGCTGCTGTCCGCAGATTCACGGCGCCAGCAAGGATGCGGTAAACTATGTGAGAGACAAGGTGGATATTGAGATTAACTCGGTGACAGACAACCCGCTCATCTTTCAGGACGACCATGCGGGGATTTCCGGCGGCAACTTCCACGGACAGCCCATGGCTTTGAGCTTCGACTTTCTGGGAATCGCCGAGTCAGAGCTGGCCGATGTGTCTGAGCGGAGAATCGAGCGTCTGGTGAATCCGGCCTACAGCGGCCTTCCGGCCTTCCTGACGCCAAACGGAGGCGTCTGCTCCGGATTTATGATTGTGCAGTACTCGGCGGCGGCGCTGGTGTCAGAGAACAAGGTTCTGGCCCATCCGGCCAGCGTGGACAGCATCCCGTCCTCAGCAGGGCAGGAGGATCACGTGAGCATGGGAACCATCGCTGCCAGAAAGGCAGGGGAGATCGGTGCCAATGTGCGCAGAGTCCTCGCTATGGAGCTGATGGTAGCCTGCCAGGGAATCGATATGAGGGGCAATAAGGGGCTTGGAAAAGGAACCCAGGCAGCCTATGACCTGGTGCGCAAAGAGGTGGCCAGACTGGAGGAAGACCGGGAGCTTTACGGCGATATTAACTACTGTGAGGAGATTATCAGGAACGGAAGCCTGATCAGGGCAGTTGAGGCGGCCATCGGGAAAGAGATTGAGGTATAAAAAAAGGCGGTTTATCTGCCGGCCCTGCAGAGAGCAGCAGGGTGTGGCAGAATAAAATAAGAATAGAAATAAGAATACAAATAAGAAAGGTATCACAGGCAGTTTGGTCCGATGGAAAGAATCGGAGGAACTGCCTGTGATATTTTTGTCTGCAGAAAAATCCGTTTGGAGAGCATGACAGAACGCTCAGATTCTTTTCACAGGTTCTCACCTGCCGCTCCCCGGAATATACTGTACAAGCATCGGGAAGGGAGGGGATGGAGTGGGAATAGAGACAGCTGCGGCAGTGGGAATCATCGCGGTTCTGACAGCAGTTCAGTTTAAAAGCAAAGGCGCAGAATTCGGCATCTACATTATCATGGCAGGGGGCCTGGTGATCTTCTTTTACAGCACGGGAAAACTCAGGGCAATCCTTGAGGCAGTCAGAAAACTTCAGGACTATATCCAGATAGACAGCGTCTATATGACAGCCCTCCTCAAAATGATCGGGATCACCTATATTGCTGAGCTGGCATCGGGGATCTGCCGGGATGCAGGCTATTCCTCCATAGGGACACAGATAGAGATGTTCGGAAAGCTGTCGATTCTGGCGGTAAGCACCCCGGTGATTCTGGCTCTGTTTGAGACACTGGAGCATTTTCTGGAATGAGGAGGGAGGTGAAAGCGGTGAAGGTCAGGCCTTTTCTGAAGAGAACAGCGTTTTTTCTCGCCGCTGCCGCAGGTTCCGTTATGCTGCTCTTTGTCCATGGAGTCTCTCCCGCCTATGGGGCACAGGGGTCCGCGGCGGCAGAGGAGACAGAGGCCGACTCAGGGAGCAGCCAGGGAGAGGGAGGGCCGTCCGTTCAGGAGGAAGTATTGGACGGGCTGTCGGAGCTGGATTTTTCGCAGGTGGAGAGGTTTCTGGAACAGAGTCAGTGGGGGGAGTCCGGATTTTCCTTTGAGGAGCTTCTGCTAACGCTTCTGAAGGGGGATTTTGCCGGGGCATTTTCCCAGGCACTTTCAGGGCTTAAGGCGGCTCTCTTTTCGGAGCTGTCTTCCGGGACAAGGCTGATGACCCAGGTGCTTCTAATCAGCATGGCGGGGGCGGTATTCTCCTGCTTTTCGGATATTTTTTCCGGAGGGCAGATTTCGGAGACCGCCTTTTATGTCACCTTCCTTCTGCTGTTTTCCCTGCTGGCAGCCAGTTTTTACGGGAGCCTTTCCATAGCAGGGGAGGCCATCTCCACAGTTCTGGGCTTTATGAAGACCCTGGCGCCCGCCTACTTTATGGCAGTGTCCTTTACCGGAGGAGGGCTGAGCGCCGCTGCCGGCTGTGAATGGATGCTCCTTTCCATCACAGCGGTGGAATGGCTTCTCTCCACCTTCCTTCTGCCTCTGACCAAGGTTTACATTCTCCTCGTTTTAGCGGGCCATCTGACGAAGGAGGAACTGTTTTCCAGAATGACAGTTCTTATAAAAAATATTATTGAGTGGAGCCTTAAGACGGTCACCGGAATTGTCCTGGGATTTCAGCTGCTGCAGGGGATGGTGCTGCCCTATGCAGATGCCATCAAGAATGTTTCTATCCAGAGGCTGATTTCCGTGATTCCGG
Organism: Clostridium sp. AM29-11AC; assembly: GCF_003480545.1. Taxonomy (NCBI): domain Bacteria; kingdom Bacillati; phylum Bacillota; class Clostridia; order Eubacteriales; family Clostridiaceae; genus Clostridium; species Clostridium sp. AM29-11AC. Next base: position 55,521 of record NZ_QUJI01000011.1, on the reverse strand, counting down.
GCATTGGGCAGGGGGCCTCTGCCATATCGCAGATGGTGCTGGGGTCGGGGATTCTCATAAAAAATACGGTGGGTGCAGCGGCAGCGGTGGTCCTCATCCTGCTTACGGCTGTTCCTCTTTTAAAACTGCTGATTCTTATGGCCCTTTACCACGGACTGGCCGCAGTGACAGAGCCAGTCTGCGATAAAAGGATTGCAGCGTGCATTTCCGATATGGGAAAGGCTCATCAGATTCTGATAAGGCTGGTGCTTACATCTGCCTTTCTCTTTATTATCTCCATTGGAGTCATCTGCATGACATCCAATACGGCCTACTATGCCGGATAAGCTGTGAAGGGCAGCAAAGAGCGAAGGGCCGGAGGGCCAGGAAGGGAGGAGTGTGGATGGAAGCGCTCGACACATGGGTGAGAAATATTGTCTTTTATCTGATTTTCATGACCTTTGTGACAAATCTGCTGCCGGGAAAGGCCTATGACAGATATTTCAGGCTGTTCACAGGAATGGTTTTAATCCTTTTAGTGCTCAGCCCCCTGACCGGGAGTCTGAACCTGGATGAGCGGCTGGCCTACTATTTTGAGTCTATCTCCTTTCAGAGCGAAGCCGGGGAATACAGGGGGCAGATTGAGGAGATGGACAGAAAACGTCTGGAACAGCTGATTGGACAGTATGAGGCGGCGGCGGCAGAGGACCTGGAGCGGCGTCTTTCTGATGCCGGATGCCGGGGGGTGAGGGCTCAGGTGAGGATCAGCCGGGACAGGGAGAGCAGCGATTTCGGAACGGTGGAGACAGTGGAGGTCTGGATAGAAGAGATGAAGGCAGCGCCGGGAAGTGAATCTGAAGGTTTTGGACAGGAAGCAGAGCCCTTCCGGGTTACTCTGGGAGAGGATGAGAGCGCCTGGAACTGGGAGGATTCCGGCAGGGGCGGTCAGGAGAACCTGGACAGTGCCCAGAGAGAGGGAAAGCCAGGGGAATCTGCCAGCCAGGTATCGGCTCCGGGCATTGCAGGCAGCAGGGAGGCCATAAAAATAAGAAAGGAGATTGCAGAGTTCTATGGACTGGAAGAAAGCCATATCAAAGTTCAGATGGGGAAAGGGCGGGACGAACCGTGACAAGCTGGGCCCTGAGAAGTGGGCAGTACTTCTGGTATGCGGAATTCTCCTGCTGCTGCTCGCCATTCCTGCGGGGAGAAAGCAGAGCGCGGCCCAGACTGCCGAAGCAGCGGCAGCGGGAACAGAAGAAGCGGGAACAGGGGCTGCGTCAGGAGAAGGGGAGGATGCCGTCGAGGGGCTGTTTACGGGAAGAGAAAATTCCGGAAAAAAAGGTTCCGGCTCTCTGACTGCCCAGACCGGGGATGATTTCATTGACAGCCAGCTTGCCTATGAAAAGCAGATGGAGGAACGGGTGAAAGAGATCCTTAAAAATACAGAGGGAGTGGGGGAAGTGGACGTGATGATTGTATTGAAATCCTCGGAGGAAAAGGTTCTTCATGTAGACCAGACGAAAAGCCGCACATCTACAGAGGAGGAGGACAGCGCAGGGGGAAAGAGAAAAGCCATGAGCGAGGAGGTATCGGGGACGTCCGTTTTTTCAGAAAACGGCTCAGAAAAAGTCCCTGTGATCGAGAAAGAGCTCCGGCCGGAGATAGAAGGGATTGTGGTGAGCGCCCAGGGGGGAGGAAATGCCGCAGTCAGAGCTGAAATTTCAGAAGCCATGGAAGCATTATTTAATATACCGGCACATAAAATAAAAGTATTAAAGAGGGTGGATTAAAGGAGCGAAGATTATGAAAATGAAACGAATTTTTAGACGCAACCAGATTATTATCACCACGCTGGCCATCATGATAGCTGCTGCCGGATACCTGAATTATTCAGGGCAGGAGGAGGTGGGGGGATCTGTCTATGAAGCGGGGGTTATGGAAATCTCAGATGAGGACATTCTGGCGGAAAACAAGGCGGCTCAGAGCGGACAGCAGGACAGCGTGAATGTGGACAGCGGTGAGGCGAAGGAGTATCAGGAAATTGCAAGCCTTGACAATGAACCGGATGCAGAGGCAGCCGATGCTGAAAATGCAGAAGCAGCCGGCGCCCAGGCAGAGGGCCAGGACGCAGAAGCTGCTGGGTCAGGAGCGGCAGATGCAGGAGAGACGGGGATGGAAGCCGGCTCATCAGAAGCAGATTCCGATTCCGGCATCGATAATCCCGGGGAAGCTGTCCTCACAGGAGGAACAAGTGTTACCGACTACATAGCGAATGTACAGTTAAACAGAGAGCAGATCCGGGCAAAGAACAAGGAAACTCTGATGGAGATTATCAACAACGAGAATATTGACAGCGTGTCCAAGGAAACGGCGGTACAGGATATGATCGACATGACTGCCATCGCGGAAAAGGAAAATGCGGCGGAAACCCTCCTCATGGCAAAGGGATTTGCCGATCCGGTGGTAAGCATCACAGACGGAAAAGTAGATGTGGTCATCAATGCCACAACCCTGACGGATCCAGAGCGGGCGCAGATTGAGGATATTGTAAAGAGGAAGACAGAGGTGACGGCTGACAACATCGTAATCACCCTCATGCAGCTTCAGGAATAGAGAGTGTTTCAACTGACCCCAGAGGCCGGCTGAAGAGACCGGTCCACACAGCTTTTTAGGGCTCCTGCCCAGAGGTTTATTCTTGCAAACCTCTGCCTATCTGCTATAATGAAGCTATGGCTGCTGCTGCCGGAAATACAGAAATGCCGGAATATATTTCAAAAAGGGAAAGCCCCTGATTTCTGGCTGAGCCTATGATATGGAAACTTTGAAGTGCTCTCCCAGGAGAGAGGCGGCAGCGCCGTAAAAACAGGACAGGAGGTAGCGGGAATGCAGATGGAAACTGAGAAGAAGGACACACAGGAGCTGAGCCGGAAGGAAAAGCTGGGAGAAGTAAAGATTGCGGATGAGGTAGTCGCCATGATTGCAGGTCTGGCTGCCACGGAGGTGGAAGGCGTAGATTCCATGGCCGGAAATATTACCAATGAACTGGTGGGCAAGCTCGGCATGAAAAATCTGAACAGAGGCGTGAAGATAAGTGTAGACGACGACCATGTCTCGGTGGAGCTTTCACTGAACATGAAATATGGCTACAGCATTCCTGATGTAAGTGAGAAGGTTCAGGAGAGGGTCAGGACGGCCATTGAAACCATGACGGGGCTGACTGTTCTGGAGGTAAATATCAAAATTGCCGGCGTCAGTATGAGCGGACTGAAATAGAGACGGCAGGACAAATATGGTAAGAAAATGTTAAGAATTCGACAACAAACACTTTCTTTCTTGACTCAAGTGGAAATCTGTGTTAAGATTTTTCACGTTAAAAGGGAGTAGTTGCCAACATGCAGTCAACATACGCCGGGCGAGGAACCCGTGGTTGCATGTCTTTTGTATGGAAGATACGATACAGAAGAACAAGACTTTTAGCATATGCTTATATGCTGAAAGTCTTTTTTTGTGCCATGATAACCACTGCCTTCGCTGCCCTATATGCTGCAGGTTGCCTGAATTTCTGACGGCTGTCCGATACCGCTGCAAGACAGAGACGGGACGTCATAGGAGGGAATTCTGCGGTGAGGGAATGCCGGACCGCTCCAGGACAGGCATAAAGTGAAAGGCCAGCGGAAAAGCCGGGCTTTTCTGTTCTGGAAAGCATAAAATGCTGAGAGCAGGCGAAACTTAAAAGAGGCATAAACTCCCAAAACGAAAAACAAGGGAAGAGAAAAGAAATTAGGAGGGAAAGAAATGGACTTTTTACTGGAAGGCATCATGGCTATCACACCACAGCAGCTGGTCATGTATGTTGTAGGAGTTCTCCTTATCTGGCTCGCAATCAAGAAGGGGTATGAGCCGGCTCTGCTTCTGCCTATGGGGTTTGGAGCAATCTTGGTAAACCTGCCATTATCAGGCGTAATCAACCAGGTTATGGAAGGCGTGGGTGAAACGCCAGGTATTATTCAGTGGCTCTTTGAAACTACAATTGAGGCTTCTGAGGCGCTTCCAATCCTCTTATTCATCGGTATTGGCGCCATGATTGACTTTGGGCCTCTGCTTTCACAGCCGATCATGTTCCTGTTCGGTGCAGCGGCACAGTTCGGTATTTTCTTTGCTATTATTGTAGCAACTCTGCTGGGATTCGACCTGAAGGATGCGGCATCCATCGGTATCATCGGTGCAGCCGACGGTCCTACATCCATTCTCGTATCTCAGGTGCTTCATTCTGACTATGTGGGAGCGATTGCGGTAGCGGCTTATTCCTATATGGCTCTGGTTCCGATTATCCAGCCATTTGCTATCCGCCTTGTGACGACCAAGAAGGAGCGCCGCATCCATATGACATACAGCCCGAAGGCAGTTTCTAAAACTACAAAGATTGCCTTCCCGATTATCGTTACAATTATCGTAGGTCTGATTTCTCCGGCATCTGTTGCCCTGGTAGGCTTCCTGATGTTCGGAAACCTGATCCGCGAGTGCGGTGTGCTGCAGTCCATGTCCGACACAGCACAGAATGAGCTTGCAAACCTGATTACACTGCTGTTAGGTATCACAATCTCTTTCAGCATGAGAGCTGATGCTTTCGTCCGTATTGACACAGTTCTGATCATGTGCATCGGTCTTGTGGCATTCATATTCGATACAATCGGCGGTGTTGTCTTTGCGAAGATTATCAACCTGTTCCGCAAGGAGAAGATTAACCCGATGATCGGCGGTGCCGGAATTTCCGCGTTCCCAATGTCTTCCCGAGTTGTTCAGAAGATGGCTCAGGAGGAAGAGAAGGGCAACATCATCCTGATGCATGCTGTAGGTGCTAACGTATCCGGCCAGATCGCATCCGTAATCGCAGGCGGCCTTGTTATCAAGCTGGTGACACAGTTCCTGTAGGAGGAAAAAATTATGATGGACAATCTTATAATCGCCCTGGAAATTATGGCGCAGGGAATGAGCGGTATTTTCGTAGTCGTTATCCTGATTACCCTGGTTGTAATGCTGATGGGAAAGATGAATAAAAAATAACTGAAAACACTGACAACAGTGAAAAAGGCCCAGGGCGTTATGCCTTAAGGCTAAAAAGGGGAGCTCTAGTTCTGCTCAGGCGGACTAAAGCTCCCCTTTCTTCATTTTCTGCCGTTCTTCCTTCTGCTTCTGTGCTTTGGAGTTCCTGTTCTTCGGAGTTTCTATCCTTCGGAGTTCCTGCCCTTCGGAGCTCCTGTCTTTCCAGGCTCCTGCCTTTCTACATCATAGGGCTTTACTGACACACTCTGCTTCTCAAAATCAATAAAAATCTGATAGGCGTACTCATCCTCGCCGCTGGTATCCCAGATTTCCACGAATTTCGGCGTCACCTCAATCAGAATTTCAGTATCCTCATGGCTGTAGGCGTTATAGCTTTTCCAGAGATATTTCCTATAGCCTTTCTCAAAACGCCTTCCTGGCTCCTGTGTCACAAGTCCCAGGTTTCTGGCAGTCCCCTCCACCTGGACGCCGCTCCAGCACATGGCCACCCGGGGATTTTCAAAAAGCTGTTTCGTCTTCCGGAAATTTTTGTCCGTCTTAAAGTAGATTTTTTTGTCGTAAAAAAGGCAGCTCACATTGCGCACCATCACATAGTCGTTTACGCTGGAGGCCAGAGCCATGATTTTCCACTGACCCAGCTGTTCAAACATCAGGGCCGTGGCCTGCTCAAAGGTGAGATTTTTTTCTCTGCTGAATTTCATAATTCGGTTTCCTTTCCTGTTAAGTCTGTCATCTGCGCTGTTTCAAAGAGACCTGACTCAGGCTGTCTGAGTCCTAGCTGTTCGGATGTTCCGTGCTGCCCTTCTGGCTGCCTTCATCCGAATTTTTGATCCTGACAGCTGCCGGCTGTCGGGAGGGCTGGCTCTGCCCGCCCTGGCAGGAGACAAACTGTTTGATATGGCGGCTTATCTTCTTGTAGACGGCAAAGGCCAGAACGGACAGCACTCCGTTTTTTATGAGGTTGAAGGGGATGATCCCCAGGAGAGCCAGAGATAATTCTGTGGAGAGAAGAGGGTTGACTGCCCGGCACATGGACAGAATATCATCCATCCCAATCCCCATAAAGGAGGTATAAAAGGGGATAATGATATAGAGATTTGTAAATACGGCAGTCACCGCACAGATGACGGTGCCGGCAGACATGCCGATGACTGCCCTCAGCTTTGTCTTGCGGGTGCTGTAGATGAAGACAGCCGGAAGCACGTAAGCGCAGCTTAACATAAAGTTTTGAAGTTCTCCGGTCCAGGCAGAGGAGCTGCCCTGCCAGAGTATTTTCAGGATAATTTTCAGGGTAATAATTGCCAGAGCGGCGAAGGGCCCCATGGTAAATCCGCCGATGATCTCCACCAGGCCGGAAAAGTCAAAGTCCATGAACGGCGGCATAAACGGCAGGGGAAATCGAAAAAACATCAGGGCTGCCGAGAGTCCCCCCATAAGTCCGCAGAGTGTCAGCTGTTTTGTGTTCAGTTTCTGGTTCATTTTTCTGTCCTCCTGAAATTTGATGATAACACAGAGGGAAAAGTCCGCCCTGTGCGCTGCCGTGACAGTCCTGTGTTCTGCAGGGGTTTATCACGGTCTGTTTCGCCTTACCGGGCATCCTTCTGTGCTTCTGCCCGCAGGCTTTTGCCGTGCAGCCTGAAAAAGCCGCCATACAGCAAAAAAGCCTGAAAACACAACGGTCTTCAGGTAGAGTTACAGAAAACGTCTTTTCTCATCCGGACTGTAACCGTCGGTTCTGGAATTTCACCAGATCAGCATCAGGCCTTATACGCGTTTTACGCGCTTTACGCCGTCAGGTCATGGACTGTAACCATCGGTAGGGACTTCCACCCTGCCACAAAGACTTCAGATATGGAATTGTATCAATGTGTCTTTCGACGTCATCTATAATGTGAAGTATATACCCTGAAAGGGAAAATGTAAAGAGAAAATTTCAAAATTTCAAATATTTTAGTTACAGTTCAGCCATGCGAAGATTCCGACGCCAGACGCTTCTTGTCCGCTTTAAGCGGGCAAGAAGATATATGGCTGAACTGTTACTAATTTTATAACTATTTCCCTGTACAGAAATTCATTGAAACGGCTGCTCAGCGGCTGGGGGAGGCGGATGCAGGAAACAGGAAGGGAAGAGTCGGAGCTGCAGAACTTTCGGAACGTGGGAACGGAGAGACAAAAGAGGATGCCTTCTGCAGAAGAAGGCATCCTCACTGACAGGGAATCTCTGAGGCAGAGGAAGGCACACCTCTTATAAAGGTCCCTGCTCTTCCTCAGAGTCAAAGTCTTTGCTGCCATCTTCGATGTGTTTCTCAGAGGAAGCTTTTTTCTTCCTGCGGCCGGAACGGCCGGCAGATGAAAGGCTCTGCCCGTGTTCGGAGGCCAGGCGCTTTCTCTCATTGAGCAGCTGGAAGAACTCTTCCTCCGTGTAGTTTTCCTCCCGGAGCCTCTGCATACGGCGTTCACGGCGGCGTCTCAAGTCCTCGGCCTCTTTCTTTCTCGAGTATACAGTGTAGGCTCCGATCAGAGCCGCTGCCAGAACGAGAAGAGAAACTGCGACAGCCGGAAGGGTTGGGGCGGGGAGAGAGAAGCCCGCGCCGGATTCGCCGGGAGCCTCAGAGCCGCCGGAATCAGGGGAAGAGGATTCTGCTTCGCCGGTTCCTGTGCTCTCACTGGAAGCAGGCACTGCACTTTCTTTTAAAAGCAGGTAGGCCTGTCCGATTTTTCGGTCGTTGTAGGTGTACTGGAGAAGGGCGACAGCGCGGTCGGGATGGCTGTCAGGAAGAACAGTCACAAGCTCCAGGGCGGCATCCTGGAAGGAAGCGTCCTTTGGGATAGTGATGACAGTTCCTGCCTCGATTTCCAGATCAGACGGGCTGTATTCGGTTCCGTTTACAGCCACGGACTCCTCCCCTGTGACATACCGGGTTTCATTGTCCGGCACGGAAAGGTTCTGAAACCGTTCAAATCCGAACTGGAGCAGGTTCTTTCCGTCCAGGAAATAGTTGGGGGACGGCTGGCCCTTCAGGATGACAGAGATCAGACATCTGCCGTCCTCTTCTGCACAGGTGACAAGGGTGTTCCCGGCCAGGGAGGTGTAGCCCGTCTTTCCCGCCTTGGCGGCCGGATAGTAAAGCTCGCTTGTCTCGTCCTCCGTGAGGATCAGCCGGTGCTCATTGGTGCAGGTGACGCCGTTTGGGTTGTTGATGGTAGCAGGCAGCTTGTAGGACTTTGTGCTGGCAATTTCATAAACCTGCTGGTTGTCAAAGGCTGCCTTTGCGATCAGTGCCATGTCATAGGCAGAAACGTGCTGGGTGTCATCGTTAAGGCCGGAAGGATTTGCAAAGTGGGTGTCGTCCACGCAGCCCAGTTCACTGACCTTTTCATTCATCATCTCCACAAAGGCATCTCGGCTTCCAGCCACATGTTCGGCCAGAGCGTTGGCTGCCTGGTTGCTGGACTGCAGAAGCAGCAGATAGAGACAGTCGCGCACGGACAGGACATCGCCCTCCTCGATATTTTTCTTGTTTCCGCTTCCCGACTCCACATTGTACACGGCGTCATGGGAGAAGGTGACCATATCGTCAAGACTGCTGTTTTCTACCACTACCAGTGCTGTCAGAAGCTTTGTGATACTGGCCGGCGGCGACTGGTTATGGATGCCCTGACCAAACAGCACTGCCCCGGAATCAGCGTCAATCACAATTCCGATGTCAGCCATAATTCCTGTATCGCTTGGCCATTCAGGAGCGGCCAGAGCTGTGAGGGAAGATGACAGCATAAGCTGCAGAGAGAGCAGCAGGGCCAGGCCCGGCCTGAGGATCCGTCTTAAATTCATTTTCAAATTCCTCCGTTGTATGAAATATAATTTCAAATATGATCATCATGTAATACAAAAAGTAATGCAAATATTTTGCCTGCCGGCTGAGTACGGCGCTGCCGCCGAGTCAGACATGTGCTTACAGGCAAAATTTCTATCCTATTTCTATCTTATTAAGTATAACGTGAAACTTTTCACCTGTAAACCGAAAGAAGAAAAGTTTTAGGAACAGCAATTCAGGGGATGGAACAGGAATGTTTTATGCATTGTTTTGTTTAATGTTTCATGTAAGTATTGTAGAATTTCTCTCATTCAGTTATAATGATAAATTAGAGTAATAGTCGACTGTGAATGGCTGACCAAGACAGAAGAAATCAGGAGGATACATTTTATGACCAGAAGAGAACTGCGTGAGCACTGCTTTAAGCTGCTGTTCTGCGCTGATTTTTACCCGGAGGGGGAGACAAAGGAGCAGATAGAGCAGTATTTTACAGAGCCAAGAGAGGACGATTACACCTCTGACGGCGTCTATGAACTGATTCACTGCCCGGAGCTGGACGTTTACGACAGCGGCTATGTGAAAAACAAGGTAGAAAAGGTTCTGGAAAAGCTTACAGAGCTGGATACCGCGATCAATGAGACGGCCAAGGGCTGGACTACCAGGCGCATGGGAAAGGTAGAGCTTACGATTCTGCGTCTGGCCCTGTTTGAGATCCGTTATGACGAGGAGGTGCCGGACAAGGTGGCCATTAACGAGGCCGTAGAGCTGGCAAAGAAGTTCGGCGGCGACGAGTCTCCGGCCTTTGTAAACGGAATTCTGGCAAAGCTGGTATAGGCGGCAGCTGGGCAGAGAGCTTTTGAAACGACGGAGGGAGCGCAGGTGGCAGGTGTCTATTCAGTTTCCCAGGTAAACGCCTACATTAAAAACATGTTTGCTCAGGACTTTGCCCTGAGCCGCATTTCCATTAAGGGAGAGGTGTCTAACTGCAAGTACCACACCTCGGGCCATATCTATTTTACGCTGAAAGACGGGCTGGCGGCAATCCAGGCCGTCATGTTTGCGAGCCGCAGAGGCGGACTGGACTTTGAGCTGAGGGACGGGCAGCAGGTGGTGGTGAAGGGAAGCGTGGAAGTCTATGAGAGAGACGGCCGATATCAGCTCTATGCATCCCAGATTGCCCTGGACGGGGCAGGGGATCTGTTCCGGCGGTTTGAAAAGCTCAGAAATGAGCTGGAGGAGATGGGGATGTTCGCCCCCGAGTACAAGAGGCCGATCCCGAAATTTGCCAGGACGGTTGGGGTGGTGACAGCCAGCACCGGGGCGGCCATCCGGGATATTATCAACATCTCCTCAAGGAGAAACCCCTATGTGCAGCTTGTGCTGTACCCGGCCAGGGTGCAGGGAGAGGGAGCGGCAGAGAGCATTGCAAGGGGAATTGAGGTCCTTGACAGGATGGGGCTTGACGTGATCATTGCAGGCCGCGGAGGCGGCTCCATCGAGGATCTGTGGGCCTTTAATGAGGAGATTGTGGCGCGGGCTATCTTCCGCTGCAGTACCCCTGTGATTTCTGCTGTGGGACACGAGACGGATGTGACCATAGCTGATTGCGTGGCCGATTTGAGGGCGCCCACTCCCTCGGCAGCGGCTGAGCTGGCAGTGTTTGACTTTGGCCAGTTTGAGGCGCAGCTTCGGGGAGCCAAGGAGCTTCTTGCCAGAGGGCTTAAAAGGAAGATAGACGGCGTGCGCTATCAGACGGAGCAGTACCGCCTGAAGCTTCGTCTCCACGATCCTCAGCGCCAGATCAATGAAAAACGGCAGCGCCTTGTGTCGGCGGAGGATGAACTGAAGCGTCTGATGGAAAGGCGGCTGTCAGACTGCAGGCACAGGCTGGCTCTCATGAGCGGAAGACTCCACGGACAGTCTCCCCTGGAGAAACTGAGCCGTGGCTTTGGCTTTATCACCGATGAGGAGGGGCGCAGGGTGGACCATGCCGCCTCTGTAAGGCCCGGCGACCGCCTGAGCATCCGTCTGGCGGACGGGCAGATTGAGGCCAGAGCGGAGCAGACAGAGCTTTATGAGAGACTGGAAGTCCAGGAGGAGAGTTAATGGAAGACAGAGAAGAAAGAGCGCAGGACAGCGAGTACAGCAGGATTTTTGATAAGTCCCAGGAGAAGGCCGGCATGCAGGAAGGCATGGAAGAAGAGGGACAGTCTGTACCGGTGAAGAAAAAGACGGCGGCCAGGAAGAGGACGGGAAAGCGCGGAAGCGACGGGCAGGAAGATACCCGGGGACAGGAAAAAGCCCCAGGCGCCGGCGGAGCGTCTGAGGATCCCCGCTCCATTGAGGAGATGTTTGAGGAGCTGGATCTCATGATCAGGAAGCTGGAGGACGGCAGCAGCTCTCTGGAGGATTCCTTCCGGTACTACGAGGAGGGAATGAAGCTTGTGAAGGCCTGCGCAGGAAAAATTGACCGGGTGGAAAAGCAGATTGTGGCGGTCAATGATACGGGAGGAGAATATGGAGCTTAAGGAACAGCTTTTACAGTATACAAGGGAGACAGAGGAGATTGTTTTCTCCTATCTTCCCCAGGAAACGGGACATCAGAAAACGATTTTCGAGGCCATGAATTACAGCGTGAGGGCAGGCGGGAAGCGGCTGCGCCCTCTGCTGATGAGGGAGGTCTACCGGCTTTTCGGAGGGCAGGGAAAAGAGGTGGAGCCCTTTATGGCAGCCATCGAGATGATTCACACCTCGTCCCTGATCCACGATGATCTGCCCTGTATGGACAATGACGAGTACCGCAGGGGCAAGAAAACCACCTGGGTGGCATACGGATACGACATGGCAGTTCTTGCCGGCGACGCCCTTCTGATCTATGCGGTGGAAACTGCCAGCAGAGCCTTTCTTTCAGGAGCGGACGCTGTCATGGCAGGGAGAATCGGGCGCTGCATCCACATTTTGTCTGAAAAGACAGGAATTTACGGAATGATCGGCGGCCAGACGGTGGATGTGGAGCTGACCAACAAACCGGTTCCCAGGGAGAAGCTGGACTTTATCTACAGGCTGAAAACAGGAGCGCTCCTGGAGGCGTCCATGATGATCGGCGCAGTGCTTGCCGGTGCGTCAAAAGAGGAGCTTGACACGGTGGAAAAGATTGCTGCCAATGTGGGCATGGCCTTCCAGATCCAGGACGATATTCTGGACGTGACGGGAAATGAGGAAGTGATCGGAAAGCCGGTGGGAAGCGACGAGAAGAATCATAAGACAACCTATGTGACCCTCGAGGGCCTTGAAAATGCCAGGGCCAAGTCAGAGAGGCTGTCCGATGAGGCTGTCCGCCTGCTTCACTCCCTTCCGGGGAAAAACGAATTCCTGGAAGGCCTGATCCGCCTTCTGATTTACAGAGAAAAATAACAGGAAAGAGGGTGCAGCTGTGATTTTGGAGAGAATTAACGGGCCTGATGACATTAAAACACTTAATGAAACAGAGCTTAAGGCGCTGGCAGAGGAGATACGCCGGTTCCTGATCGAAAAAATCAGCCATACAGGCGGTCACCTGGCCTCAAATCTCGGCGTGGTGGAGCTGACTATGGCCCTTTTTCTGGCCTTTGATCTGCCCAGGGACAAGGTGATCTGGGATGTAGGGCATCAGTCTTACACCCACAAGATTCTGAGCGGCAGAAAGGACAACTTTGACGGCCTGCGCCAGTACGGCGGCCTGAGCGGCTTTCCGAAGCGCAAGGAGAGTCCTTTTGACGCCTTCGATACAGGCCACAGTTCCACTTCCATCTCGGCGGGCCTTGGGATGGCTCTGGGAAGAGATGTGAGGGGGGAGAACTATTCCGTCATCTCCGTGATCGGGGACGGAGCCCTGACCGGCGGCATGGCCTACGAGGCTCTGAATAATGCGGCTCAGATCAAAAAAAACTTTATTATTGTGCTGAACGACAATAACATGTCCATCTCGAAAAATGTAGGAGGAATCTCCCGGTATCTGAGCAATCTCAGAGCCGATGAGGGCTATAATGAGCTGAAAAAATCAGTGGTGGCAGCCCTGAGAAGCATTCCGATGGTGGGAAACGGGATGGTTCAGACGCTCACCAGGACAAAAAATGGAATCAAGCAGCTCTTCATTCCCGGCATGTGGTTCGAAAATATGGGAGTTACCTATATCGGCCCGGTAGACGGCCATGATGTGAGGCAGCTTGTCAAGATCTTCCGGGAGGCCAAAAAAATGGACCGCGCCGTCCTGATCCATGTGCTGACGAAAAAGGGGAAGGGTTACCAGCCGGCAGAGAAAAATCCTTCTGCCTTTCACGGTGTGGAGCCCTTTAACCCGGATACAGGAAAGCCGCTGGCCACCAAGATCTATCCCACCTACACGGACGTATTTTCAAAGACCATCTGCCAGATAGCGGCAGAGGACAGCCGGGTGGCTGCCGTCACGGCGGCCATGCCTGGAGGCACGGGGCTTTCCAGGTTTGAAAAGCTCTATCCGGATCGCTTCTTTGACGTAGGCATTGCGGAGGAGCACGCCGTCACCTCAGCCGCGGGAATGGCTGCGGCGGGGCTCAAGCCGGTTGTGGCAGTCTATTCGTCCTTTCTGCAGAGAGCCTATGATCAGATTCTCCACGATGTCTGTATCCAGAACCTGCCGGTGCTGTTCTGCGTGGATCGGGCGGGCCTGGTGGGAAGCGACGGGGAAACCCATCAGGGAATTTTTGACCTGTCCTTCCTCTCCTCCATACCGAATATGAGCGTGATGGCCCCGAAGAATCTGTGGGAACTCAGGGAGATGCTCCGGTTCGGCGTGGAGTATGAGGGACCTCTGGCAATCCGGTATCCGAGAGGACAGGCCTACCGGGGGCTCAAGGAATTTTTGGCTCCTGTGGAGTACGGAAAGAGCGAGATGATCTATGAGGAATCAGAGTTTGCCCTTCTGGCAGTGGGGAGCATGGTGAGCACGGCAGAGCATGTGAGGCTCAAGCTGAAAAAAATGGGTGTTTCCTGCTCCCTGATAAACGGCCGGTTTGTGAAGCCTGTGGACACAGATATTGTGGACTATCTGGCAGAAAACCACAGGGTCATTGTCACCCTGGAGGAGAATGTGCTGAGAGGCGGCTACGGTGAGCAGATTACCGATTACGTGCAGAAGCGCTATAAAGAGATAGAGGTATTAAACATTGCTCTGCCGGACGCCTATGTGGAGCATGGAAATGTTTCTCTTCTGCGAAGCGATCTGGGAATTGACAGTGATTCCGTCCTGAAAAAAATAACGGAGCGCTTTCTTAAAGACAGGGAGCCGCAGGCCGGCAGCTGCTCTGAATGAGACGAAGCTGCCAGGTCCGGGAAGATGGCGTTTGAGGCAGAAACCTGCGCGGCGCAGGGCGCGAAAAGTCCTGGCCTGCGCAAAAGCGATTAGATGGAGGTAAGAGATGAAGGAACGTCTGGACGTCCTGCTGGTGAAAAACGGGCTGGCAGAGTCGAGGGAGAAGGCGAAGGCCATTATTATGTCCGGCATCGTCTATGTGGACGGGCAGAAGGAGGACAAGGCCGGAACCACCTTTGAGGAAACGGCGAAGCTGGAGGTGAGGGGAGCGACTCTCAGGTATGTCAGCCGCGGGGGGCTGAAGTTAGAGAAGGCCATGACGCATTTCGGTGTGGAGCTGTCCGGCAAAGTCTGTATGGATGTGGGCGCTTCCACGGGAGGCTTTACGGACTGTATGCTTCAGAACGGAGCCGTGAAAGTTTACGCAGTGGACGTGGGACATGGGCAGCTGGCCTGGAAGCTGAGAAACGACCCGAGAGTCGTGTGCATGGAAAAGACGAATATCCGCTACGTGACGCCGGAGGACATTGAGGAGCCGGTGGAGTTTGCCTCCATCGATGTCTCCTTTATTTCTCTGACGAAGGTTCTGGGGCCGGTCAAGGAGCTTCTGACGGAAAACGGGCAGATCGTATGCCTGATTAAGCCTCAGTTCGAGGCAGGCCGTGAGAAGGTGGGAAAGAAGGGCGTGGTCAGAGAAAAGAGCACCCATCTGGAAGTGATTGAGATGGTGATTTCCTTTGCTGTGAGCATCGGCTTTGAGGTGATGAATCTCGAATACTCGCCCATCAAGGGGCCGGAGGGCAATATCGAGTATCTCCTTCACCTTCAGAATCACAGGGCCGGAGAGCATTTTGAGAATGTGCCGGTAAATCCGTCCGCTGTCGTGGAGGCGGCCCACGGGGAGCTGGACAAGTAGGCGTCAGACAGACAAAAACAGCAGAGCAGGAAGCGGCAAATCGGAGCTGATGAGATGAAGTATTTCTATATGATTGTAAACCATTCTAAGAAAAAGGCGGAGTATGGGGCAGAGCTGATCAGCAGATACCTGAGGGACAGGGACTGCGAGTGCGTGGTGTGGGATGCCAGCGACACGGAAAAAAGAACCTCCTGCCGCCATGCGTTCCGCTATACAGACAGCAGCACTGTGCCTGCAAGGACAGAGTGCGTCATCTGCCTGGGGGGAGACGGGACGCTGATCCAGGCGGCCAGGGATCTGGCAGGCAGCAATATTCCCCTTCTCGGCGTCAATATGGGGACGCTGGGCTATCTGGCCCAGATTGGGCGTGAGAAGGACATTTTTCCGGCTTTAGACGAGCTGATCGCGGATCACTACGGTCTGGAGAAGAGAATCATGCTGAAGGGGACGGTAAGCTCCGGTGGAAGTACGGCGGCAAAGGACATTGCCCTCAATGACATTGTCCTGTCCAGGTTCGGACTTGGCATGCTTCGGTTCAACCTCTATATCGACGGGGAATTTCTGACGGATTACTCGGCGGACGGGCTCATAGCAGCCACGCCTACGGGCTCCACGGCCTACAACCTTTCGGCAGGAGGCCCCATAGCCGTCCCTGATTCGGAGATGATCCTGCTGACCCCCATCTGTCCCCACACGCTGAATTCCAGAAGTGTGGTTCTGGCTCCGGACCGGGTCATCGAGCTGGAGATTACCGGAAGGGAGGAGCCGGGAAAATTCCTGAGCTTTGACGGGGACACCCAGGTGCGCTTAAAGACGGGGGACCGGGTAAGAATTGAGAAATCGGAGACAGTCACAATGCTCATCAGGCTTAAAAAGGTGTCCTTCCTGGAAAATCTCAGAGACAGGATGAGGCAGATATAAAGACAAACAGACAGAAAAACAGACACAGGAGAGAGGGGAAGACTCATGAAACTGGAACGTCACAGCAAAATTGTAGAGCTGATTGGAAAATATGACATTGAGACACAGGAGGAGCTGGCTGAGTACCTGAATAAGGAGGGGTACAATGTCACTCAGGCTACTGTATCGAGAGATATCAGGGAACTGAAGCTCTCAAAGATCCAGGGGGAGAACGGGCGCCAGAAGTACGCTGTCTTTCATCCCCAGCAGAGCACCTTTAACGACAAGTACATCAGAATCCTTCATGACGGCTTCCTCTCCATGGATATGGCCCAGAACATTCTGGTGATTAAAACCGTGTCGGGGATGGCCATGGCAGTGGCGGCGGCTCTGGATGCCATCCATTTCAGTGAGATTGTAGGGTGTATTGCAGGGGACGATACGATTATGTGCGCAGTCAGAAGCGCAGATGACACCATTCTTCTGATGGACAAGCTGAAAAAAATGATTAACGGATAGGCATCCCGGGCAGTGAGCAGGATGCAGGAAAGAGGTGGTACCATGTTGTTTCATCTGAGCGTCAGAAACCTGGCTTTGATTGACTCTGCGGAGGTAGAGTTCGAGGAGGGGCTCAACATCCTGACAGGAGAGACAGGAGCGGGAAAATCGGTCATCATTGGCTCTGTCAATGTGGCCCTGGGCGGTAAGGCGTCAAAGGAGCTGATCCGCCAGGGCTGCGACTACGCCTACGTGGAGCTGGTTTTCTCTGTAACGGATGAAAAAAAGAGGGAGGAGCTGAGAAAGAAAGAGGTCTTCCCGGATACAGACGGAAATTTAATCATATCTAAAAAGATCATGCCGGCCAGAAGCATCAGCCGGATCAACGACGAGACGGTGACAGCGGCAAGGCTCCGTGAGATTACAGGGATTCTCATAGACATCCACGGGCAGCATGAGCACCAGTCGCTTTTATACCATTCTAAACATCTCGAAATTCTCGATGAATATGGAAAATCCCGGATTGAGCCCTTAAAGAAAAAGACGGCAGAGGCCTATCAGGAATATGTGGCTGTGAAAAAGAAGATGGAATATTACCAGAGCGGGAAGGAACAGCTTCTCAGGGAAGCAGATTTTCTGCGCTTTGAGATCGAGGAGATTGAGAATGCCGGGCTGAGGGCCGGGGAGGAGGAGGAGCTGGAAAGCCGGTACCGCCGCTTTTCCAACAGCCGGAGAATCGCCGAGAGCCTTTCCGAGGCTTATCGGGCAGTAAGCGGAGATCAGATAGCGAGAGCCCTGAAAGCGGTGGAAACGGCCTCTCAGTTCGATGAAGGGCTGTCAGAAATCAGGGATCAGCTCTATGATGTAGACTCTCTTATGAGTGATCTGAACCGTGAGATTTCCTCCTACATGGACAGCATGACCTTTGACGAGGAGGCATTCAGGCAGACCGAGGAAAGGCTGGACCTGATCAGAAGCCTGGAAAACAAGTACGGCAATACCATTGAAAAGGTACTTGAAAGCCTTGAGAAAAAGCAGGAAAAGCTGGAAGAGCTGGAAAACTTTGATCTGCTCAGGATGGAGACGGAAAAGCGCCTGTCAGAGCTTACAGCGCGGCTGGAAGAACTGTGCGGGGAGCTTTCAGAAATCCGCCGCCAGACGGCTGTGAAGCTTACAGAGCGCATGAGGGAGGGGCTTTCCGATCTGAACTTTATGAATGTGGACTTTACCATGGAATTCCGGCGGCTTCCTCACTACACTGCCGGCGGATTTGATGAGGCGGAGTTTCTCATCTCGACCAATCCGGGCGAGCCGGCCAGACCCCTTGGAATGGTGGCCTCCGGAGGTGAGCTGTCCAGAATTATGCTGGCTCTCAAGGCGGTTCTGGCGGAGACGGACGATATCCCGACGCTGATCTTTGATGAGATAGACACCGGAATCAGCGGCCGTACGGCTCAGATGGTGTCGGAGAAGCTGAGCCTGATTGCAGAGAGTCATCAGGTGATCTGCATTACCCATCTGCCCCAGATTGCAGCCATGGCGGACAGCCACTATGAGATAAGAAAGACAGCAAGGGACGGCCGTACAGCCACGCAGATACAGCGCCTTTCAGAGGAGCAGAGCATCGACGAGCTGGCAAGGCTTTTAGGGGGAGCTGAGATTACAGAGGCGGTAAGACAAAACGCCCGCGAGATGCGGGCGCTTGCAGGTGAGAAAAAGGGGAGGAGAGCTTCCGAAAAAGCCGGGAAATGACGGCGATTTAGTCGTCATAGCCCATTTTCTCCAGGGCTCTTTCCACCAGCTCTTCCTCCCGATCCAGTTCTTCCTTCTGGCGGATCAGCTCAGTCTGCTTAGAGATAAAGTCCTCGCGGGTGATGTCGCCGGAACGGTAGCTTAATTCCAGCTCATCCTCGGAACGCTCCAGCTCATCGCCTTTGGCCTCCAGATTCTGTTTCTGGGAGAAGAGCTCCTCGGCGGTTCCCTCCGGGAGAGCAGGGTTGCTCTTGCGGTAGGCGAGATCCAGGCTGTCCTCAAGGATCTCCTCCTGGGCATCCAGATAGTCCTCCTGGGTTTTCAGATCAGCTTTCTGGCTGGTAAAATCCTCCTGAGAGATAGTTCCGATGCGGAAGGAGGCCTCCAGATTTTCAATGTCGATTTCTACAGCATCTTTTTCAGCCTTGACCTGATAGTAGGTCTCTTCGTCCTTTGCCTGATCTCCTGTCACGATATCGGAGAGGGAAGTCTGGCTGGCTGCCTGTGAAGCGGCTGCATTCTGTCCCTCTGAGGAAGTGTCAGAGGAGAGTGCCCCGTCTGTGCCTGAGGCGTCATCCGAGGTATTAAGAGCGCTCTGGGAACCCTCCTGAGACTGAGCTTCAGAAGCGGTGATGGTGGTGTCGGTAATTTCCTGGGTTTTATTTCCGGAGGAGGTGCCTGCACACCCGGTCAGAAGAAGGGCGGCAGTAAGACCTGTCAAACCTAAGTTTCTCATAAACGATTTTCTCATAATTTCCATTCCTTTCCAGATAAAAAGTATCTTACAAAATGTTCCGTGCGTTTCCCATTCTCCTGTCAGGGAGGAAGGAAGCTGCCCCAGCATGCCGGTACGGCTGTTCTGGTTGATAAGTCTATGGTACTAGTGTAAGATTAAAAGTAAATTAAAATACAAAAAATAAAAGAAATTTCTGGATAAAAAAGAGAACAGCAAGGAGGTTTCAGCATGAGAATTTTATTTGCAGAGGATGAGCCGGCCCTCAGGGAAGTGACGGTAAAGCGGCTTAAGGCGGAAGGGTTTGGCGTAGACGGATGCAGGGACGGCAAGGAGGCTCTCGATTACCTGGACAGCACAGACTACGACGTGGTGATTCTGGATATTATGATGCCTGGAATCGACGGGCTGACCGTGCTTCGAACACTCAGAAGCCGGGGAAATACGGCGCCTGTCATGCTTCTGACAGCCAGGGACGCCGTCGCTGACCGGGTGGGAGGGCTGGACGCCGGGGCAGATGACTACCTGACGAAGCCCTTCGAATTTGCGGAGCTGACTGCCCGCATCCGCGCTCTGCTTAGAAGAAATTCTGACAATAAGACGGATACGGCCTCTGTGGCAGATCTGACAGTGGAGTTTTCCACCAGGAAAGTGACGAGGGGAGGGGTGGAGATCAGCCTTTCTTCCCGGGAATTTGCCCTGCTGGAATCCCTGATCCGCCATAAGGGAGCCATACTCTCACGCACACAGCTGGAAAACCAGGTCTGGGATTTTGGCTTTGAGGGGGGAAGCAACATTGTGGATGTCTATATCCGTTATCTCAGAAAAAAGATTGACGATCCCTTTGAGAAGAAGCTGATCCACACAGTGCGGGGAGCCGGCTATACACTGAGGGAGGAGTGACATGGCAGTGGGAAAAAGGACCAGAAAGACCAGGACAAAACTGGCTGCGGCAGGCAGGCATCTGTCTATCAAGGCCAGAGTGACGCTGTGGTATACCTTCTTCATGGTTCTGCTCTTGGCCATGGCGGCTGTTTTTATGTTTTCTTCCTCACGCAGGATGTCCGGAAGCCAGATGAAGCAGCAGCTGATGGACACAGTGACAGACAGCGTGCAGCAGGCCAGCTTCCGGTATGGAAAGCTGCAGACAGAAGAGATGGACTTTTATAAGAACGGAGTCTCTGTTTTTATCTATGATACAGAGGGCAGGCTTCTGGCGCCTAATGTGAACCTGGGGCTTCAGGTGGACTCTCTTCTGGAAGATCAGACCATCAAGACAGCCAGCAAAAGAGGAGAGCGTTGGATGCTCTACGATGTATATTCGGAGAAGGCAGGAAATGGATTCTGGGTACGGGGAATGATCTCCATGACAGAGTTTGGACAGGCTTTGGGAAATCTGCCTCTCCTGTTTTTCGGAATGCTGCCTGGCTTTGTGGCCGTGGCAGCCCTTGGAGGCTACAGAATTACGAAGGGAGCCTTCCTCCCAGTCCGTCAGATTGCAGAGACGGCGGAGGCCATCGGCTCTGGGAGCGATCTGAGCCAGAGAATTGAGACAGACGGTTCCGGAGATGAGCTGGATCGCCTGGGAGGCACTATGAACGGAATGCTGGCCAGACTGCAGGCATCCTTCGAGGCGGAGCGCCAGTTCTCATCTGACGTGTCCCATGAGCTCAGGACGCCGATCGCGGTGATTCGATCTCAGTGCGAGTTCGCCCTGTCAGGGCAGGCAGAGGAAGGAGACAAAGAAGAGGCCTTCCATGCAATTCTCACCCAGTCTGAGCGGATGAATGCTATCGTCTCTCAGCTTCTGCTCTTAAGCCGGGCGGAGAACGGAAAGTTTATTCCCAAAAGGGAGCCGGTGGACTTTGGCACACTCTGCAGCTTTATCTGTGAGGATCTGGAGGCATCGGCTGGAGAAAATCATGTTTCACTTACCTGGGAGACAGGGGAGGCTCAGGTGGTGGGAGATGAGACGCTTCTGATCCGAATGGTTACAAATCTTGTGACAAATGCCATCCGGTACAACAGAGAGGGAGGACGTGTCCGCGTGGTCACTGAGCGGAAGAATGGAAGCGTTTTTCTGACGGTACAGGATACAGGCATCGGAATTAAGAAAGAGGATTTGGAAAAGATTTTCAACCGTTTTTACAGAGCAGATGCTTCAAGAAGCACAGAGGGGACAGGGCTTGGGCTCTCCATGGTTAAATGGATCGCGGGTATCCACGGAGGCAGCGTCAGAGCGGAGAGCGTGTACGGAGTCGGAAGTGCATTTACGGTGGAGCTTCCGGACGGCGGCAGGCAGTCGGACGGAGCAGACAGGGGAGAGTAAAACAAAGAACAGAAAAATTCAAAAAACAGGAAAATACAAAGGCTGCTGCAGGAAGCATATTTAAGCTTCAGTCAGCAGCCTTTTATGATATTGCAGAAAACCTGTATCTGGTGGAAGAGGTCAAGCCGTTTCAGGGGCTACAGCATATCAGGGTTATCGCGCATAAACTTGTACTCTGCCACAGAGCGGTCAAAGCCCTTGATGTGGTAGAGCAGCCATTCGAGAACCTCGGTCTTTACCTTCTCCTCAAACTCGGCTGTAGGGCCGTTGGAAGCTGCCAGCATGTCCTTTAATTCCTGGACAGACTTTTTCAGCTCTGCGTGCTTGGCCTTGTGCTCCTCATAGCCAGGATAGCCGATGGAAAGCTGCAGCTTTTCCTCAGCGCCGAAGTGGAAGTCTGTGTAGTCGGACAGATAGCCGAGCATTTTCACTGCGCCTTCCTTGTCGCTTTTATTTTCACAGCTGATAAGCAGGTCGTTGATTTTGGAAATCAGCTCCCTGTGCTGGGAATCGATCATCTCGTTTTTTGTAATCAGGTCGTCTGTGAATTCTGCGTACATATAAGTTCCTCCTTATTTTTTCTTGCGGCGGTATATCTGAACAGTCATGAACTGCTGCCCGGTATTCTCTGCCGCAGGTGAAAACCCTGAAAGGGATTTTCTTAACTAAGTATACCATGATTGCGGAAAGAAAAAAAGACTGAAACAGAAAAAGAGCGGCCAAATGAGTCAGATCCCATTTGGCCGCTCCTGTCAGTTTTCAGACATCAAAGGCAGCTTATTTCTGCATAATATGGATAGCAAATCCGCCGAACTCTCCGTCCAGATAGACATTCTTGATCGTTCCGTCTTCATTGTAGGCAGCGGTATCCATCCGGAAGGAAAAGCCCTTCTCTTTTAACTCCTCCACGGCAGCTGTCAGATCCGGTGTGCGCATGGCAATATGACCGTTTGTGCCGAGGAAGGGAGATTTCATGCACTCGAAGTATGGGCCGCCGAATTCTGATTTCTGTCCGTGGCGGGGCTCTAAGTTAAACATCAGGCTCAGAAGCTGCGCCAGCTTTTCAGCCTCCTCAGGATTCGCGGTGTTGATGCCGATATGCTCCAGTTCAAATTTATTTTTCATAATCACGTACCTCTTTTCTTGAACACTCTGTTTTCAGCATTTCTGCAGTTACATTGGGAATACAATCAGGGCACCGGCTGTCAGGAACAGCAGTCGGATAAAGTACTGGGGAATTGTAAACTTACAGAACTCCTTGCTGCTGTAATTTCCGACGCCCATAACCATGGCCGGCATACCGTCGATGGGGAGGAAGTGTCCGCACCAACCGGAGATAACGATGGCACATGCAGCGGCCGTCGGATCCAATCCCAGGCTTGTACAGGTGGCAATTGCCAGAGGAGCAAATACATAAACGGTACCGATTGTAGAGCCTGTCAGAGTTGCCAGAACGCTGGTCAGGATACAGAATACAAAAATCATGACAAATGGATTTACGTTTGTTCCGAGCATATTTGCAACAGTGGAACCAACCAGATCGGTCAGTCCTGTGCTTCCGAGAGCGTCGGCAACACCGATAACGCCGGCTGACATAAGGATAATCGGAGCGCTGATCGCATCGCGGATCTCTTTGAAATCCATTACGCCTGTAACCAGGATGACGGCGACAGAAAGACCGGCAATGGCATAGCCGGCGTCACCGATCGTGCTCTGGAGGAGCATGCCGATTACGGCTACTACGAATACGATATAGGTAACATTCTCTTTCCACTTGGGAAGAGAGACAGCTGCGGCCTCCTGAACCTTGGCTGCGTCCTCAGAAGCTGCGGAGATGGGATGATCCGGCAGAAACTTGTACTGGATGACGCAGTTTAACAGGAAACCAACGGACAGGAAAAAGTTTACGACTGCAAACTTTGCAACAGAAACCTGTGCCATTACGCCTGCACTGTTTAAAACAGCGATAACAATACCGTACTGCAATGCAGTATTGAATGGGATTAACGGGTGGTTGGCTGCGAATCCGGCAGTCATAACGACCTTGGACGGGGGCAGCTTTTTGCTGTAAGGAAGCGTGGACAGAAGTCCGATAACCATAACATAGTATGCTGTAGAACCTGTACCGAACAGGCTGCAGCCCAGCATAACAATGAGAGTCATGAGCAGGTAGGCTTTGAGTCCTCCCTTGTTGGCTATGTTGAACATGGTTCTCTTAAAGGCAGCGATGAAGCTGGTTTTCTGAAGCGCTGCAATGATTGCCATGAACTCGGCAAGCATTACGATAGTAGCGTTGGAAAATCCGCCGAAAGCAGCCTTAATGTCGGCGATGCCGAAGATGACAAGCAAAAGACAGGCGAGCAGCGGCGGCGCGCCGAAAGGCAGCTTGTCCATCATGATCAGGACGACCATGAACGCTGTGATTGCTAAAGCAATAATCATCTGGGTGGTCATGTGAAATTCCCTCCTTGTGTTTTTGCTGTATTCATACAGGTATGTAGCTGCAATTTGCACAATTCTGTATGGCTTTATCTGATGCTCATTATATAAGATGCCCGAATTTATGACAAGAAAATAAACAGATTAATGTGTTGCATTTAGAAACAAATATAAAAAATATATAAACTCAACGTAAAAAACGTTAAAAAATGAAACGATATAAATTAAAAGTCAATGAAAAGTTTCATATTAGAACATTCGAACGGACTGGAAAAAGACAGATTGCACGAAAAATTGAAAAAGGAAGCAAAAAAATTGCTGTTTTTATCAGTGGGTGTGAAATGGGAGAGCTGCACTGGTTTCCGGTTTCGCCATTTGAAAGGAGCCGGCTCCTATTTGGACAATGACTGCCAAATAAAAGCCGGCTCCTAAAGATATGCCCCGGTCTACGCCCGGCGTCCCTTTGCCATGCGGATGGCATAGTCGATGGCGTTCACAAGGCTGAGCTCGTTGCTGGTTCCCTTTCCTGCCAGGGCGAAGCCTGTGCCGTGATCCACACTGGTGCGGATGATCGGAAGACCCAGGGTAATATTGACGCCTTCCACGGCTTTCCAGGATTTCAGCTCACGGTCATAGACAAAGCCTACGGTTTTCAGAGGGATATGTCCCTGATCGTGGTACATGCATACGACGATGTCGTACCAGCCGCCGAGAGCCTCTGAAAATACACTGTCCGGAGGGATGGGGCCCATGGCGTTGATTCCCTCAGCCTTAGCCGCCTCGATGGCGGGGCTTATCTCTTCCCTCTCTTCCGTGCCGAACAGGCCGTTCTCACCGCAGTGGGGATTCAGGCCGGCAACGGCAACCTTCGGGTTTTCGATTCCCATATCCCTGCAGGCCTTATCTGCAATCTCGATTACCTCCAGAACGCGGTCCTTCTTTACCCGGTCGCAGGCTTCCCGCAGGGAGACGTGGGTGGAAACGTGCACCACCCGCAGGTCGTGGTGGGCCAGCATCATCGTGTATTTCTTTGTATTGGTGTAGGCTGCATAGATCTCTGTGTGGCCGTCAAAATGTGTGTATCCGTCAGATTTCTCGCCGTGATAGAACTCCAGAGCCTTATTCATGGCTTCCTTGTTCAGAGCGTTCGTGCAGGTTGCGTCCACCTCTCCTGCCAGAGCCAGCTCGATGACCTTTCTGACGCACTGGAAGGCAGCGTTTCCTCCCTCGATGCTCACCTGACCGATGGGGAATGCGCTCACATCCTGGATTAATTCCAGGTGCAGCACGTCAATGGTGCCGGACTCAA
Source organism: Clostridium sp. AM29-11AC (assembly GCF_003480545.1). NCBI lineage: Bacteria > Bacillati > Bacillota > Clostridia > Eubacteriales > Clostridiaceae > Clostridium > Clostridium sp. AM29-11AC. Next base: position 30,458 of record NZ_QUJI01000011.1, on the reverse strand, counting down.
ATAAGGCGTCGCTTACCTTTTCACAGCGGTGAATATTGATGTCGGGACGGCCAACGAAACGGGCCGCCTGTTCGATCATCTTGGCATCGCCGACCACGATGGGGCGGCAGCGGTCATAGACATCGGCGTGAGCCAGCGCTTTGACGGTGATCTCCGGGCCATTGCCTGCAGGATCACCCATGGTAATACCGACAATCGGCTTTTCGTTCATGGTCGTACCTCCTCCCAGGTTAGTGCATGCCCTTGGCTTCGTTTTCTGCCAGAACTTTCTTCAGTGCCTTGATGCCCTCCTCAGGAACCTGGTTGAACGGCGCGCGGCACGGTCCTACGTTGTAGCCTAACAGGCGTGTGGCAGTCTTGACAATGGTGTTCGGGTTGCCGTATTTGAAGCAGGCGCGGAAGCTCTGGATGCTCTCGTTGGCAGCCTTGGCCTCCTCAATTTTGCCCTCCATGAAGAGGTTGTAGATGGATGCCATGGTGTGCGGGTAAACATTTGCGCAGCCTGCGATTCCGCCTGTGCCGCCTGCAAGCAGGGTCCAGATAATTAACTGGTCGTTGCCGGACAGGGTGCAGAACTTGCCGTTTGTTTTCTTCTTTCCTGCGTCAATGTAGCCCAGGATGTTTGTGAAGTTTCCGCTGGAATCCTTTGCTCCCACGATATTCTCGATCTGTGCCAGGCGGCCTACTGTGGCGGGAGCCAAGGCGTTTCCTGTGCGGGCCGGAATGTTGTAGAGAACGATGGGCATGTCAACGGCCTTGGCCACAGCCCTGTAGTGCTCGTAGAGCTCATCCTGGCTGGCAGCTGCAAAGCTGGGAGTGATGATGGAGAGCACGTCTGCGCCGGCAGCCTGTGCCATCCTGCTCTGCTCGATGGTTTCCTTTGTGGAGATGCAGCCTGTGCCTGCGTATACCGGAACACGGCCGTTGCACTGCTCGATTACAGTTTCCAGTACCAGCTGCTTTTCCTTGGCATTCAGGATGTAGCCCTCGCCGTTTGTTCCGAATGGGAAGAGAGCGTGAACGCCGCCCTCGATCATGCGGTCTACCTGGTTGCGAAGCTCAGCTACGTTGATGCTCTCATCGTCGTTCATAGGTGTGAGAATTGGCGGGATGATACCTTTGATTTCAACTGCTTTCATAAAAAAATCCTCCTGTTCATTTATTCTTATAGTCTGTATGACTGATTCTGCAGAGGCAAAACAGTTCCGGACGGCGGCAGGGAAAAGCTCTTTGGCCCCTGCTGCCGGGAAACATGGTTCCTCTATAAAATTTCCATATAAAGGGCCCGGGCGTCCTCAGGCGTTACGGTGCGCGGATTATTGACTAACAGGCGCTGTACCTGCATGCCTGCCTCTACAAGGCTGTCCAGATCACTCTCCGGCACGCCGAATTCCTTGAGGCTTGTGGGGATGTCGAGATGTTTTACAATCTCCTCCAGCCGGCTGATGATCCATGCAGACTTCTCAGCGGCGGTTTTGCAGGTCTTTACCTGGTCGTGGCAGCAGCGGTCGTAGGCGATGGCGAAGCGCTCACGGCAGGCCGGCTCATTAAAGCGCATAACCGGTGCCAGCAGAATGGCGTTTGAAACGCCGTGGGCAATATGGTATTTGCCGCCCAGCGGGTAGCTTAAAGCGTGTACGGCTGTGGTGCCGCTGGCTGTGATAGCCAGACCGCCGTAGTAGGCTGCAATCTGCATGCGGTTTTTCTCTGTCATGGCCTCCGGATCGTCGCAGGCCTTCTCGATGTTGTTGAGGATCAGGTCCAGTCCCTCCAGGGCATAGAGATCGCTGAAGGGGTTGGCCTTGTTGCTGGTGAAGCACTCAATGCAGTGGGCCAGAGCGTCCACTCCTGTGGCAGCGGCGATCTTGCGCGGCAGATTCTTGATCATGCGCGCATCGAGGATCACATAGTCGGCGATCATGTTCTCATTGACGATTCCCACCTTTAACTCCTTCTCGGGAACCGCCACAATGGCGTTCGGGGTAACCTCTGCGCCTGTGCCGGCAGTGGTTGGGATCAGGATGATCGGAACGCATTTTTTCGCGCGGCCGGGATCGTCCAAGAGCTCCTTAACACCGTACTCATCGGTAACCAGAATGCTGGCCAGCTTTGCAGCGTCCATAACGCTTCCGCCGCCGCAGGCAACGATCATGTCAGCGCCGCTTGCCTTGAACTCGTCTACCAGCTTCTGAACAGCCATGTAGCTAGGCTCTGCCGGCAGCTCATCTAATACATAGTAGTCAGCTCCTGCTGCCTTCACTGCCTCCTCCGGCAGAGAGAACAGACCGGCTGCCTCTATTCCCTTGTCAGTGAACATTGCCACGCGCTTTACCCCGTTTAATTTGAGGATGGCGGTAATGTTGTCCATAGCGTTTTCCCCGCCGTATACGGCATGGGGCATTTTAAGATTGTAGGTGGTAAGCATGGTTGATAACCTCCTTGTTCTGTTTGCTTCTGTTTTATCTTTATCTGTTCTGCCCTTGAAGAACCGGCTTAGCGGCTCTGAGCAGCAGTCGGATTGTAGAGTCCCACGCGCTCCCGCTTTTCGCCGAGAATATCCTGCTCGGTGAAGCGCACGTACTTGACTCCCTGGCGGGTGCGGGCGGCATAGGCCAGATGAATCATGCCGTCTTTTCCCTGCATGATATAGGGGTATTCGTACTGCTTGTTGTTGGTCTTGTTTTCATCGCCGATGAATCCCTCGCCGCGCTCCATCCAGCGGATGATGGGGAAGGTCAGACCGCCGTCCTCAGACAGGGCCACTGCCACCGGGCAGCGAAGTCCCGGCCATGCTGCCTTTCCAGGCTGTGGATCCGGCGTGCAGGTAGGATTGTAGGCGATGGCGATGCGGCCGCTCTGCAGCTTGACTGCGCTGATGCTGGAGTTATTGTTCGGAAGGGGAGTCGGCTCAGGCTTACTCCAGGTTTCGCCCCAGTCGAAGGACTCGCTGCGGTGAATGCGGTAGGCCTCGCGGTTTCTCATGAAGGCAGCCAGGTGACCTGGCTCCAGCTCCACCACATTGGCATGTACGTGGCCGTTGCTCTCCGGCATCATAACCTTTTTCCACGTTTTTCCCTGATCATCGGAGATGCGGAAGGCTGTCGGATCGCCGGACAGACCGTCTGCAGAATCGGTGCAGATCCAGTTGGAGAAAATCCAGCGTCCGTTGGAGAGGATCTGAATGGGCTGGCGGCAGAAGGTTCCCTCCTCCGGGAATATGGTTTCATACGGTCCCCAGGTGAGGCCTCCGTCTGTGCTCTTCTGACAGCGCACAACAGAGGTAAACTGCATATTATCCTTGCCCTCCTGGCGGTCCAGCTGGGCTGTGTACATGGCCCACACTGCGCTGTCAGGGCCGTAGAACAGGGAGGGATTCTGTTCGCTGCGGGTCGGGTCGCTGGAGATATCCACAGGCGGAAGCCATGCCTGTCCGTCCTTGAGAAGGCGGGAACATACAATGTGAACGTCAGCGCTTCCCTCGTAGGTTCCGGCAAACCAGCAGCACAGCAGGTCGCCGTTTGGCAGTTCCACCATGGCCGGCGCGTGAGCAGTCGGGTAGCCGCCGCTTGGAATCAGGGCCTCGATGGTGCCCATCTCTTCATTTTCATAAACGGTTCCATCCCAGGTAAGTCCCGGGAGCTTTGGATATGTCATATCGTGTACCTCCATTGTATTTGCAATTTTTATGGTTTCGATGTTTCATTTTGCCCGCCGGAACCGGAGGCAATGCGCGAGGCCAGTTCGGTCAGCAGGTCTTCTTTGCCGAAGCCGCCGGATTTTGTGATGACATGGCGCGTGCATCCATTGCAGGAAAAGCGGGCCAGCACCACGCCCTGCTCCAGCTCGCAGAGGGGCTCCAGCTCCGTGACGCCTACACAGTTCATGCACTGTAAAAGTGTGTCTCCGCCGGTCAGCAGAAGAGTGCCCAGAAAAGGACTGGTGAACAGCTCTCCTACCAGATATCCGAGGCTTCCGGCAATACGCACGCGAAGGGTTTCCCGGTCAATGCAAAGTTTTGCCGCATAATCGGCAGTGGGCTGATTGCCTCCCGGATCATTGGTTTCAATGATGCAGCGTGGGTTTTGAGCCAGAATTTCTTCTATCTGCAAGAGCTCTTTCTGTCCATGGCTGCCGGACCAGTAGCCCGGCTCCAGCTTCTGCCTGGGAGTCAGGCGTATCCGTGCAAAGCCTGCGCGCTCCGCCCGATCAAGCTGAGCGAGGGTGATGGGATTGACGCTGCCGCACACCACCAGAAATCTGGGATCCAGGCTTGGAAGGGGCCGGGGCTTTCCTTCAAAAATATCCAGAAGGTCCGGAAGAATGGCGCCGAAGCCTGCGCAGCCGGCAGATATGGAAAGCATGCCGGCTTCTGAAAGCCTCCGGCCGGTTGACAGCAGGTCATCTGTGCTCTCAGCGTCAAAGACAAGGATGCCCGGCTCATCGGGAAGGGAGCTGTCCGGCGTGGGAGCCGGACAGCTCTTTGCCGGAGTACCGCACTGCTCTGCAATCAGCTCCGTCACATAGGCATGTCTCACAGGCTCAAAGGGATCGAGCCCAAAGGGACTTTCCGTTACCGGGATGCCGTCTATGTAGTGAAAGCCCTGTCTGGTTATCCGCCCCGCCTGCGGGAAGGCAGGCAGAAATGGAAGATTCTTCCTCCCGGATGCCTGAAGGAGAGCCGTAAGCTCCGCACCGATATTCCCGCGCAGCGCCGAGTCTGTCTTTTTGTAAATGTTTCTGATACCGTAAGCCAGAGCCCTCCTGCTCAGGTGAAAGACTTTTTCATAGGCCTCAGACGCCGGAAGATGGCGGGTCTCTGTGTCGACTACCAGCACAGCGGTATCGTGGGCAGCGAAATCCACCTCAGGGTCAACCGTTACCTGCGTGGGAATGCCTCGGGCGGCGAACTGGACGCCGGTATCGAGAGCGCCGGTGAAGTCGTCTGCAATAATGAAAAGAAGGATCATGTGTTTGCCCTCTCTTTTTAGATTATGCTACTATTATGCCGTATTTGAGGAAACTTCGCATCGAAAAAAAGTAACAAAAGCGTTACATTTTTAAACATATTAAATTTTTTTTAGAATTACATTTGTAAAATGTTTCGTAATGAAACTTATATTGCGTGATTTTTTTGTGGGTTTCTGCTATAATAGTATCAAAAATAAACGGAGGGATTTGCAATGGTTGAAACACGTACCCGAATTTTAGGGATTGCCCCCTACGAGGGGATGCATACTGCCATGGATCGGGCAGCTGCCGCGTATCCGAATGTACAGCTTGACGTTTTTACCGGGGATCTGGACGTGGGAGTTGCCATTGTACAGAGTATGTCCCCGAATTCCTATGACTGTATTATTTCCCGCGGCGGCACGGCAGAGCTGATCCGCCAGGTGACAGATCTGCCGGTAGTGGAGATTCAGCTTTCCGTATATGATGTGCTGAGCACCATGAAGCTGGCTGAGAATTATTCTAACCGCTATGCCATCGTCGGTTTTCCCAGCATTACGGAGCCGGCCCATACATTGTGCGATCTGCTGGGCTACCAGCTTGATATACTGACCGTACACGGGGCAGATGAGGCTACGGAAACGCTGGAGCGGCTGAAAAAAGACGGCTACCGCATGGTAGTCTGCGACATGGTGACCCATACTATCGCAAGAAAAATGGAGCTGGACGCATTTCTGATCACCTCAGGCGTGGAGAGCCTGCATGCGGCCATTGACCAGGCCATCAATATCAGCCTCTGGTTTGGAAGGATCCGCCAGGAGAATACGTTTCTGCGAAGCATTACCCAGGGACAGAACGGGCGGGCAGTTGTCCTCGATGCCGACGGCGCCGTCTTTTACAGCAGCCCTACAGAGCCGCCAGACGGGCTGGCAGAGGCTCTGCGCTCCCATCTCGGGGAGGTGCCCGGGAACGGTTCTATGAAATTTTATTATACGGATCGCAGCCAGCTCTACAGCATCACAGCTCAGACCCTCTTGATGAATACGGAGAGATACTGCCTGTTTTACTGCGTGCCCTCACGCATTCCGCTTCACTCCCATTGGACGGGAATCCGTACCATGAATAAGGGGGAGTGTGAATATCTGTTTACAAACAGCTTTTACAGCATCAGCGGAGCTATGGGCACTCAGGACGCGGAGATCCGGGCACTTGCCGCTGTACATCACCCTGTCATGATCCGCGGAGAGTCCGGCACCGGAAAGGAGCAGATTGCATGGTTTCTCTATCTACACAGCCCGCAGGTGAATAAACCCTTTGTGGCGGTAAACTGTGAGCAGATGAACGACAAGAGCTGGGACTTTCTCCTGGGCCACTATAATTCGCCGTTAAATGCTACCGGCAATACGATCTATTTTCAAAATTTTGAGGCAATTCCGGAACAGAGGGCATCAGAGCTCTTGGCAGCCATACAGGAAACAGGGCTTGCCAGGCGCGTGAGGCTTCTCTTTTCCTTTGACTGCCGGGACAGCGAGCCGGTTCCTGAGATGGCCCGACGCTTCATGGCCAGGCTGGGCTGCCAGACACTGAACCTGCCCTCTCTCAGAAGCCGTTCCGATGAGATTCCCTCCCTGGCAAGTCTGTATCTGGCGAGTATGAAGATGGAGCTGGGAAAACAGATCTCTGGCTTTGAGCCAAAGGCCATAGAGATGCTGCGCCAGTATGACTGGCCAAACAATTACACACAGTTTAAGCACATTTTGGAATCACTTGCGATGATGACAACCTCCACCTATATCCGCAGCAGTATGGTGGCAGAGCTTCTGGCCAAGGAGCGCTCTGTACGGCGGGGGCTGGTTCAGGCGTCTTCCCTTGTGAGCACCGGGAGAACCCTTGAGGAAATCATCAGGGAGGTGGTGGAGCAGGCCGTGACGGCCAACAACGGAAACCGCGCAGCCGCTGCCCGCCAGCTGGGCATCAGCCGGACAACCCTCTGGCGCTATCTGAGCAAGAATGGTGATCTTTCGCAGGAATAAAACCGCGGACGCAAAATGAGGTATAAAAGCCTGAAAACTTTAATATGATGTAAAAAACGTTCTCAGGGGTAGCCCTATGAAGGAATATATTGAGGAACGGGCCGTAACCATTGCCAATTACATCATAGACCATAATGCGACAGTGCGACAGACGGCGAAGAAGTTTGGGATCAGTAAGTCGACGGTACATAAGGACGTAACAGACCGCCTGGAAGGCATTAATCCGTCCTTGGCCGCCCAGGCCAGAGTGGTTTTGGACATTAATAAGGCAGAACGCCATATCCGCGGCGGACTTGCCACGAAGGAGAAGTACCAGCATCAGCTTCAGGCCTGCAGCACAGATGAGAAACTTATGTAGCTCAGGCGTCTGGCAACAGTTGAATAAATTCATTGAATAAAGAGAAAAGCTCCCTAATAGAATGGTAATAATCAATCGACAGGGAGCTTTTTTCATGAAACATATTCTTAGAACCAGAGGTGCCGCCATTCTCGCGGCCGGCGTCCTGATTCTCGCAGCATGCCTGCTGGGCGGCTGTACCGGAAAAGAGGAGGCGGCCAAGGTAAGAGATTTGGAGTTTACCGTGATAGGACAGAATGAAATTCCGCAGGAGCTGGCCGATATGATTGGACAGAAAAAGAATGAGGAATTCAAATTGACCTATACAGACGGTGCGGATCTTTACATAGCAGTGGGGTATGGAGAGCAGCCTACCGGCGGATACAGCATCACGGTTCCGGAATTCTACCTGACTGAAAACTCTATTGTCATCAAAACGGAGCTGCAGGGGCCTGAGAGCACGGAACAGGCAGGAAATTCACCCTCTTTCCCCTATATTGTGATAAAAACTCCGTTTATGGAGGAACCGGTGGTTTTCCAGTAGTTTTATTATGTATGAGAAGATAAGCGAAGGACATGGCTGCTGCAAAGAGCCGTCGCTTTCCTGCAGCAGCATAACATAAATTTTTAGATGTCTGAAAATCAGACAAAAAATGATATAGAAATTTGTGAAAGATCACAATGAAAATCAAGAAAATGGTACTTGACTTTACAGAAAGAATTGTTACACTGAGGCTATCTTCCAAATCCCCCTGCTCTCAGGGCAGGGAGCAGTCCAATTCTGGCAGACGCATCCAAAAACAGCTGTGGCAGCCATCCTGCCGTGTCCCAGAGAGTAAAAATTACGAAAAGAATGAGATGTAAAGAGGATAAGGTATAAGGAGAAAAATATAGAGAGAAGTAAGATACAAAAAGAATAGGGTACCCATAAACGGGACAGAGAAATACAAATTGTGAAAAGCAGGCAGCGAAAAGCAAACAGAGAAAACCAGACAGCGAAAAGCAAACAGCGAAAATCAGACAGAGAAAACCAGACAGCCAAAATCAGACAGAAGGCAGAGGGCAGCCTGTATTTCCAGGTATGGAAAAATAGAGTAAGCGGAAAAGAAGAGGAGCCATGCGGAATGAGACCGTAAATCTTTTCTCCTTACAGGCAGAGATAAAACCAGCATATTTTCAGGAGGAATAGCTGTGGACAGAGGCAGGCAGAGAAAAACAGAGAGAGAAATAAGAGACAGTCAGGGCAGAGGAGCGCAGAGGAAAGGGAGCCGACGGGGTGTTCGGAGCAGACTCCCTTTGTCATTCCTCGCTTCTGGTATACTTTTAGCATCGTTCTGTCCTGTCTGCGTCCGCGCTGAGACACTGGATGCAGAAATTTATCAGGAAGACCGCCGGGGAGAGATACCCGGGAGAGAGCTGTTTGAGAAAGAAATATCCGATGCGGAAATGCCGGACAGAAGGATGCATCAGGAGGAAATATCTGGAAGAGATTTACCGGGACAAGATATGCCGGGAGAGGGAACGTACAGAAAGGAGGCTGAGAAGGAAAAAGAAGAGGGCGTAACACCGCAGGAGGGGCCGTTTCCGGAAGAGATTTTAGAGTATTCTGCGCCGGAAAATTCCAGGGAAAAACTTCAGGAACCTCAGCAGCTGATAGAGAGGGGAGGAAAGACATACAGACTCTCTTCGTGGGAGACGGTGAAGGAGGAAAAAGACAAGGACAGGCAGTATAGGGAAGCCTCCGTTGTATATGAGTTGGTTGGCGCGGAGGCAGAAATCCCGGACGAGGCTGAGATAACGGTGGAGGGGCTCACGGAAAAAGTAAAAATGCCCCTCCTGCGCACTGAATTTTATAATGAGAGGTGGGAGCCGGATTTTGAATGTATCCTTACCTTCCACAGCTGTGAGTCAGATGTGTATGAGCTTGGAGAGACTGAAATTTACGCAGATCACAGAGCAGAAAAGCCGGCTCTCGGGCAATTTGAGGAAGAAATTCTTGGCCTTTTGGGTCTGTCAGGAGAGAGATACCGGATCCTGGAGTATCAGTGGGCCGGGGAGCCGTATGAGGATGAGACCGGGATTCTGTGCAGAAAGGCCAGGGCATCCGGAGAACGGCTGGTGCGGGACTGCCGTGCTGTGTACGGGGGAATGACTGACATGGAGCCGCCGCCTTCCTACAGAACAAAAGCGGTTTATGTTCTGGAGCGGAAAATGGTCCCCGAGACGGCTGGCGGAGAGGAGAAAGCAGAGAGTATGGAAGGGCAGAGGGAGCCGGATAGGGATTCTTTGGATGATTCATTGAAAGAAAAGCTTGTGAAGGTGGTCACAGTCACAGTAGCAGTTACAGTGGGCATCGGCACCATCCTTATTTTTCTGGTGATTCTGCGTTTTGTCTGGCGGACAGGGAGGAGGATTCTGGAACAGTTTTTTGACTCCCATTAGTTAGCTGTACTGACTATTGTGAAATGAGAGTTAATTGAGCGTGGGAGCTGGCTTCCCGCTGCTCTCAGGACGCCAGCCAGGGAGCAGCATGGCCGGCGTCTCTCTGACTCAGTTTCAGCATCTGCCATTGTGGTCAGCCAGGGAGCATGGTATTAAGCAGGACGCACAGAAGGGACCCGATAAGGGTTGGGAGCAGAAAGGCAACGGCCGTCCACAGCCAGCTTCCTGTTTCCTTCCTGATGGTCAGGCAGGTAGTTGAGCAGGGCCAGTGAAAGAGGGAGAAAACTGCCATACAGAGGGCAGTTTTCACAGTCCACCCGTGGGCAGACAGAAGAGAAAAAAGCTGAGCCTGATCGGACATTTCAACCAGCTGGCCGGTCTGCAGATAGGCCATCAGGATAATGGGAATTACAATCTCGTTGGCGGGAAAGCCCAGTATAAATCCGGTCAGGATCACGCCGTCCATACCCAGAAACTGTCCAAGTGGTTCAAGAAGGCCGGAGAGCCGGGAGAGCAGGCTCAGATTTCCGACGTTAATATTGGCTAACAGCCAGATAACAAGCCCTGCAGGTGCGGCCGCCATGAGAGCGCGCCCCAGAACGAAGATAGTCCGGTCAAAGACAGAGCGGATCAGTACCTTGCCGATCTGCGGCTTTCTGTAGGGCGGAAGCTCCAGGGTGAAAGCAGAAGGAATCCCGCGAAGCAGCGTCTTGGACAGAAGAAAGGAGGACAGTAAAGTTGCGGCAATTCCCAGCAGAATCAATCCGGTCAGGAAGGCGGCCGTTATGAGAGAGCAGAGGAAGGGCGAGCCGCTTCCCGCTTCTTTAAACAGTCCGAATCCTCCCATAAAAAACAGGGAGATCAGCATAATGAGCGTAGGAAATCTCCCGTTGCAGGGAACCAGGGAGTTTGTGAGAATGGCGATCAGGCGCTCTCTGGGAGAGTCGATAATCCGGCATCCCACAACTCCGGCTGCATTGCAGCCAAAGCCCATAGCCATGCGTAGTCATCGCCGGCAGCGCCGCTTTTGAATTTCCTCTTTACATGCTTCAAACACAGCTTCGCTCACAAGAGGCTCGTGGGTTCTTCCGGCATCCACCCACAGCTCCGCAGGGTTTGCCACCGTCAGCCTGCTTTTGAAGGAGAGTTTGCGGCTTTTTCCCTGAATCATACGGCCCAGGTAAACGGGATTGTGGAGCATTTTTAAGACGGAGTTCGCTGTCCAGATACGTTTAACTGTGTAATTGTTTTCACAGAGCCATGGATGCTTCAGGCAGCGGTAGACAGCGGGGGAGGGGATTTTTCTCTGATTTAAACTGTCTGCGATCTCAGCAGGTGTTCTGCCCTCAGCTCCCATGGAGAATATTTCTTTAACGATGGAGGCGGTCTCCGGATCGGGAATCAGCTGCACAGGAGGGCCGGGCTGCTTGATATAGCCGTAAGGCGCAAAATTTCCTATATAGCTTCCGTCCTCCATCCTCGTCCGCAGGGAAGAGCGGATCTTTCTGGAAATATCTCTGGCATACATTTCGTTGATAATATTTCTGAAGGGAATGAGATCCATGTCGGAAACAGCTGAATCATAGCCGTCGTTGACTGCAATAAAGCGGACATTCATCGAGGGGAAAAAAAGTTCTGTGTACTGCCCGGACAAAATATAATCTCTGCCGAGCCGGGACAGATCCTTTGTCATCACAAGATTAATCTCTCCCCGCTTAATATCCCGGATCATTTCCTGAAATGCAGGCCGGTCAAAGGTGGTTCCAGACCATCCGTCGTCCGAATACTCGCGGACGATGGGAAAGCCCTTCTCCTGTGCATACCGCAGCAGAAGCCTGCGCTGGCTTCCGATACTGGAACTTTCCTTTCGTCCGTCATCGTCTTTTGAGAGCCGCAGATAGATAGCTCCCCGCAAATGACTGCCTTCACGGTTCTGAGGATGCCTGCCTGCGGCGTTTCCTCTTTTCAAATGCCTGTCGTACGTGTCGTGCTCATACTGCAACTGTGCTCACCTCGTTTGGCGGCGGCTGTTTAAGAGGCAGCCGCTATGCGTTCTATAAAATATATGAAAAACAGCCAGTCTCCTTTCCCGGATGTCTGTGAGAACAGGAGAAGTTATGAATCTGCCGGCAGCTGGAGCCCTGTATGAAAAGCAGGGGAAGAAACTGCCAAATCATAAATTTCCATAAAACGGTTGTGCTGGATCTTTAAAAATAGTATGATAGCCATAGAAATGATTTGAGAAAATGAGGAAAGTGAAATATGGCGGTATTAATGTCAGAGCTGTGCAGCCAGGGAGCAGATTTAATCTGGAAGCAGTGCAACGAGGAGCTGTTTGCGCAGGGACTTGAATATTTAGAGAGAGCAGCAGAGGACGGGGATGCGGATGCTCTCTTCTTTCTGGGACACTGCTACAGCTGGGGAGATGCGGCGGTAGGCTTTAATGATAAAAAAGCATATGAGTGTTATCTGGCCGGTGCGGAAGCCGGAAGCGCCCGCTGTGTGCTGGGAGCGCTGCGGGCGGGGCAGTACGATGAGCGGCTGCAGGCGCAGGCCCGGTATTCTCTGGCAGAAAGCCTTCAGATTGTGATGGAAGCGGCTGCAGGAGGGGAGCCCTATGCCGCTTATCAGCTGGCAGATGGATTTTACTATGACGATTTTTATGACATTCTTCCCAAGAGCGAGCGGGCTGCCGGAAACTGTTTCAAATGGTATGAAAAGGCGGGAGAAGGCGGAATTGTAAATGCCATGGAGAGAGCAGGAAAATGTTGCTTTTCCGGGACCTATACCCGCAAGGATGTGTCGGCGGGACTCTATTGGGCAGAGAAAGCCGCAGCAGCCGGGAGCGCCTGGGGGCTGCTGAAGATGGGGCTGTTTACCCTGGAACAGCAGGATTATGAGGCCGCGTTTGCCTATTTGTATGCAGCCGCCCGCCAGGGAGATGAGGAGGCCCCCTTCTATCTGGGGGAGATGTGTCTGAACGGGGCGGGAACCGAACAGGATACCGAGCAGGCGATTGCCTTCTTTGAGGAAGCCGCCAGGCACGATAACAGGGAAAGCTTTGTCAGGCTGGGGCAGATCTACTCAGAAGGAGAGTATGAAAATTATGAGAGAGCCTGCTACTGGTACAGCAGGGCCTATGCCGCCGGAGATCATCAGGTTGGCCTTGATCTGGGAAGACTGTACTGTATGCCGGGAGAGTACCAGGATTTCCAGAAGGCCGAAAGGCTTTTAGCTGAGTATGCCCAGGGGGAAGAGGATGGACAGGCCTGCTGTCTGCTGGCTCATCTTTACCATGAGGGCCTGATTCCAGGCTCCGGTGCAGAAAAAGCGGCGGCGTATTTCGAGCAGGGCGCATCCATGGGAAATGATGAGTGTATTCAGATTCTCGGGCATCTCTACTTTGAGGGAGAGGAGCTTCCCCAGAACTATGCCAGGGCCTATGAACTGCTAAACAGCTCCTGGGAAAAGGGGACGCTTAGGGAACTGTGCCAGCTTGCCTATCTGTGCCGGAATGGCTATGGATGTGAAAAAGATGAGAAGCGGGCTGCAGAGCTGTACAGGAAGGCTGCAGAGACTGAGAAAAACGCGGATGCCTACTATGAGTTGGGCAGCTTATATGAAAAAGGAACACAGATTGAGCGGGATCTGGAGCAGGCGGTCGATTACTACAGACAGGCAGCTCTTTTGGGAAATGACAGCGCCAGAAGGAGGCTTACACACTTTAAGCGCAACATTTTTGGAAAGTGGAAGTATGTCAACTGACAGAAGGAATGGGAGTCTCTAAACGGTGCGGCAAGTCTGGAACACCGGCCAGCAGACAGATAAACGGAAAAGAAGACTGGATGAAAGCGGGAAATTGACGGAGATGAAAAAGACAATAGGTATTCTGGCCCATGTGGACGGAGGAAAAACAACTTTTTCAGAACAGCTTCTGTATCATGCGGGAATTTTAAAGACGCCCGGAAGGGTAGATCAGGGAAATACGCTTTTGGACAGTGATCCGGTGGAGCGTTCCAGAGGTATTACCATATTTACGGATCAGAGTCCCTTTGTCTTTGAAGGTAATACTTATTATCTGATGGACACACCGGGGCATGTGGATTTTTCAGCGGAGATGGAGCGGGCTGTGATGGCCCTGGATGCAGCCATCCTTCTGGTGGCGGCCGGTTCCGGAGTGACGGCTCATACTGTGACACTCTGGCGTATCCTGGAAAAATATAAGGTACCTGCCTTTCTGTTTTTCAACAAGATGGATCTGGAGGGAGCTGACAGGGAAAAGCTGCTTTTTCAGGTGAGGGAGCGGCTGAGCACAGATGCTGTTTTTGTGGCAGAGCCGGAGGCCCAGAGTCTGGAATCAGGAACGCTCCAGGAAGGAGAGACAGAACCGTCCCGCAGGCTGACAGAATTTATCTGCGAGAGAGAAGACAGGCTATTGGAGCGGTACCTTTCGGACAGCCTGACAGGGGATGAGCTGAAAAGCGGGGCGCAGGCGCTGATCCGGGAAAGAAAGCTGTTTCTTTGCATGTGCGGGTCTGCGCTCAGAGATCAGGGAATAGTCGAATTCTTCCGCCTGTTTAACTGCATGCTGGAGGAGGGGGACGAAAAGGAAAGAGAGGAGCTGCCCTTTCGGGGACTTGTCTATAAGATTCGTCATGATGACAGACAGAACCGTCTCACCTTTATAAAAATTCTGCAGGGAAAACTGAGAGTCAGGGATGAGATACGCTTTTGCCAACAAGCGGAGTATACCGGCAGCTCTGGAAGAGACGGGGAGGAGACAAACGGAGCTGAAAAAGGCCTGGAAGAGGCAGCGGCGGAAAAAATCCATGAAATACGGAGCTATTGTGGAAAAAAATTCAGCTCCATGAAAGAAGCGTCTGCAGGGGCACTCTGTGCAGTTACTGGCTTGTCCATCCCCCGCTGCGGTTCACTGATCGGAACGGGCGGCAGGGAAATGGATAAAGCTGACTTCTTTCTGGTTCCGTCTCTGGCAGCCAGGGTGATACCAGAGGAAGCACAGGCAGCCGCCTCCGCTGAGGAGTTTCAGAGTCTTACAGACGAACGTACAGAGCTGATGCAGAGAATCATCAGGTATATGCGGCTTCTGGAAGCGGAGGAGCCTCAGCTCAGCCTTTCGCTTTCTCCCCTCACTGTGTCGGTTATGGGTGAAATACAGCTTGAGATTATAAAACAGATGTTCAGAGAGCGGTGGGGAATTGACATCGCCTTTCTTCCGCCCAAGGTAATTTATAAGGAAACGATCGGGAAGCCGGTTATGGGCTACGGTCACTACGAGCCGCTCAGGCATTATGCGGAGGTGGCGTTCAGGCTTGAGCCGGGGGAGAGAGGGAGCGGAATTCAGTTTCGGAGCGAGTGCCCTTTGGACGAGCTGGCACAAAACTATCAGAATCTGATACGAACCCACGTGTTTGAGCGGGTACACAGGGGAATCCTCACAGGCGCTCCTCTGACGGATGTGACGGTTGTTCTGACAGCAGGCAGAGCTCATCAGAAACATACCGAGGGAGGCGATTTTCGCGAGGCAGTATACCGGGCTGTCAGGCAGGGGCTTGAAAAGGCGGAAAATATCCTGCTGGAGCCCTTTTATCGTTTTGAAATTGCAGTGGAAAACAGCCTGACTGGCCGGGTGATGGCGGATATTCAAAAGCGCTCAGGAACATTTGAACCGCCGGTGAGCCAGGGAAGTATGACAGTCATAGCCGGAAGAGGGCCGGTGTCAGAGTTTGCGGATTATCCGGCTGAGCTGGCTGCCTTCAGCCGCGGAGGGGGGAGCATTTCACTTATAAGCGACGGGTACGATGCCTGCCATGACGCCTCGAAAGTGATAGAAGAAATTGCTTATGATAAGGGGGCAGACAAGGAAAACACATCAGCTTCAGTATTCTGCGCCCATGGGGCCGGATTTCTCGTTGCCTGGGATCAGGCGGAAAGATACATGCACTGTCTGAAAAAATAAGAAGGAGGCCGGGAGAAGGGGCGGCAAAGGACTGGGGAACCGGGGCAGTGACTACACACATGGTTAGGCACTGCTTTCCGCAGGCGCGGCATTTTTTAAATGCACAGTCCATATTGAACGCAGCTCTGGGCAGGTAGCCTAAATCCTCAAGAAGGGTAAACAGAGGGAAAAAAATGGCCATGGGAGGAAGCATGACGGAGACAATCCATGCCGCCGACCGGAACACTCCGAATACCAGGGCATCTGTAAACGGCTTTGGAGCTCCGGCAGCGCTCAGGGCAGAGGCCATCCATGTCTCGAGCCTGTAAAACTGCTCCCAGAGGAATGACGACGGGTAGTTTGCCCCGGTAATGGTAATCCAGAAGATGAGGAGCAGAAGCAAAATCATCACAAGGCTTCCGGTTAGACGGCCCGTTAGAAAACGGTCGATGGCTTCCTGGCGCTTTCTGTAATCAGGTTTTGTGTACCGTACAGCCTGCGCAGCCAGAGCTTCAGGAGAGAAGTCATTAATTTTACAGAGATTCTGTCCAGTGCGCTGATTTGGGGATACGGATTCCATGGAAACTCCCCTTAACATACAGCCGTGACAGCCGCAGCACTCAGCGCAAGGCTTTTCTGTGTCTTCACGAAATGGACAATGGGAAGGCAGGCTGTCCGAATTGACACTCCCGGGTTCTGTTTCGGAGGAAACCTCAAAAATTTTTTCTTTCAGAAAATTGATTTGTCTTTTGTCTCTGGCTGTACAGGGAGTAACCGGAATGCCCAGCTCCCGTTCCAGCAGAGAAAAATCAATGACAATTCCCTTTTTTTCCGCTTCATCGCAGAGGTTGATGCAGAAGAGGAAGGCGGTGCCGGCAGACAGGGGGAGTTCAGAAAGCTGCTTTAAGAGATGGAGGCTTCTTTCCAGACAGGTGGCGTCTCCGATCACGATCAGCACGTCTGCCTGGCCGGAACAGATAAAATCTCTGGCAATTTCCTCCTCCTCTGAATGGGTGCGAAGGGAGTAGATTCCCGGCAGATCCGTCAGCTCACAGACGGAGTCTCCCAGGGAAAAAACGCCGGTGGCACAGGCTACTGTTTTTCCGATCCAGTTTCCCGTATGCTGCCTGAGCCCTGTAAGGCCGTTAAAAACAGTGCTCTTTCCCACATTCGGATTTCCCACAAGGGCTGCTTTAATAGTTTTCAATCGAGTCCACCTCCTTCAGGTCTTCCTGCATGTCAGGCTCCTCAGCCAGAATGAGCTGAGAGTCCTCCCGCCGCAGCGCAATGACGGCATTGCGGACAAGAAAAGCAGAGATAGCCCCATGACTGCGGCTGAGAGTGCAGGTAACAGCAGTGCCGGGGGTAAAGCCCAGATCTAAAAGACGAGCGGTAATCGATCTATCATCTGACAGCCAGCGGATGACAGCTGACTGGCCTGGTTTCAGCAAACTAAGAGGTCTAAGCATACTCTCACATCATAAAAAGGACGTTACTATTGAATATGCCAGAGCTGGAAAAAGAGTGACAGAACAGACTTATGTGCAGAAAATCTGCTACAGAAATACAGGAACATCCCCATCAATCTTCATGGAGTGCTCTGTCACAAGACAGTCCTTTGCCAGAATCTGTACACCATTCTGGCTGATACGTTTCAGCGCATCGGCAAAAGCGGGATGGGTCCCTCGGTTGGGCGTAAAAGCACAGATTCCTTTCATCTGGATGACAAAGAGTACATAGGCCTGAAATCCGCTTTTCACAGCCTTCTCAAGTTCCAGAAGGTGCTTCAGCCCGCGCTCTGTGGGGGCATCTGGAAAGCTGGCAGTTCCGTTTGTTTCAAGAGTCACTCCCTTGACTTCCATAAAACAGAAGGAACCATCCTTACGAAAAGAGAGATCAAACCGTGAGCCGCCGAACCCAACCTCCCGTTTGACATCGGAAACGGGGCCCAGGCCGCCCTGGCACAGCCATTCAAAGGCTGCCTGATTAGGAGCCTGTGAGTCCATGTTGATGAGAAGCGTCTCCCCGTACCTGCCGGCGCGCTCTTTATAGACGCCGATGAGTGAGTACTCTGTTTTCCTGCCCTTCTGAAGCGCATCAGGGTGGTGCTCGATCAGGACAGAGGTGCCTGGGATCAGAAGCTCCCGGCAGCGCCCTGTGTTTTTAACATGGCAGACAGCCGTTTTGCCGGAGGATGAGGAGGGGAGGGAAACCAGGGCGGTAAAGCGGTTTGGACGTTCCAGAAAAACAGCGCTTAAGATATGGTCGTAATTCATAAAATCTCCTTTATAAGGGCGCGCCGGGCGGCTGTCTCCTGTCTGTTTCAGAGAACAGTACCCGTTCAAGCGCCTGTGCGAAATTATTCTATTTCCAGTATGCTATTTATTTTGCACGAGAAAGGCAAAAAGGTCAACCGCAGACTGTGAAAGCTGCCCGTCTGCTGTCTGCCCGCGCCGCTGATGGCTTTTTTTTGGGGGGGGGGGTGCTGCTCTGCCCTTTTCAAGTTGCGCTTCCAGATAAAATATGATAAAATTTTGAACCATACAAATATTCTGATTCAGGGAAAGAGAAGATTCAGGCATAGTATAGAAATGTGTTTGATATTTCCGGAAACCACAGAAAAAATGAAGCCGGATCATGGCGAAAGACCAGTCAGAAGCCAGAGAGGCCCAAGATAAGAAAGGGGCCGGATTAGGCAGAAAAGAGGATGAGAAGAATGGAAATTTACTACAACAGTACCAGAGGCGGCGAGAACCATGCGACAGCTTCCCGGGCGATATTAAAGGGGCTGGCAGATGACGGAGGACTTTTTATGCCGGAGAAAATCCCTGCTCTTGACTGTTCTCTCAGGGAACTGTCAGGCATGAGCTATCAGGAAACGGCATATGAGGTGATGAAGCTCTTTTTTACGGATTTTACTGAGCAGGAGCTGAGAGACTGCATCAGCCGTGCCTACGACTCCAAATTTGACACAGAGGAGATTGCTCCGCTTGCAAAGGCAGACGGCGCCTATTATCTGGAACTGTTTCACGGAAGTACGATTGCATTTAAGGATATGGCGCTGTCGATTCTGCCCCATCTGATGACGACGGCAGCCAGAAAAAACAGGGCAGATAAGACCATTGTAATCCTGACGGCTACTTCTGGGGATACGGGAAAGGCAGCTATGGCCGGCTTTGCGGATGTGCCGGGGACGAAGATTATCGTATTCTATCCCAAGGGCGGAGTGAGCCGGGTGCAGGAGCTTCAGATGGTGACGCAGAGGGGAGAGAATACGGCAGTGGCATCTATCGCCGGAAACTTTGACGATGCCCAGAGCGGAGTGAAAAAGATTTTTGGAGACAGGGAGTTTGCCGCTGAACTGGCAGACAGGGGCTTTGTCCTCTCCTCCGCCAACTCCATCAATATCGGACGTCTTGTGCCTCAGATCGTGTATTATGTGTATGCGTACGGAAAACTCCTGGAAAACGGTGAGATTGAGGAGGGAGAGAAAATCAACATCACAGTTCCCACCGGAAACTTCGGAAATATCCTGGCAGCCTATTTTGCCAAGAGAATGGGACTTCCGGTCAGCCGCCTGATCTGCGCCTCCAATGACAATAAAGTGCTTTATGATTTCTTCCAAACAGGTGTTTATGACAGGCGCAGAGAGTTTATTCTCACAACCTCTCCGTCCATGGACATTCTCATCTCAAGCAACCTGGAACGTCTCCTCTACCTGGCCTCCGACTGCGATGCAAAGGCAACGGGAGAGCTGATGAGGCAGCTTGCCGAAGACGGTTTTTACGAGATTGATTCTGCCATGAAAGAAAAAATAGCTGACTTTACAGGCGGCTTTGCAGACCAGGAAGAAAATGCCGGGGAGATCCGCAAGGTATTCAGGGATACCGGCTATCTGATGGACACCCACACAGGTGTCGCCTCCTCCGTATACAGAAGATACAGGGAGGAAACCGGCGATCAGACAAAGACAGTCATTGCCTCCACGGCAAGTCCTTACAAATTTTCCAGAAGCGTGATGGAGGCCATCTGTGACTGCACAGAGGAGAGGGAAGCACTTCCTGAGGATGAATTTGAGCTGTGTGACAAAATGGCGGAAAAATCAGGAATTCCTGTTCCCATGGCTGTAAAAGAGATAAGAAATGCCGAGATCCGCCACAATCGCACGTGCAGGCCGGAGGAAATGGAGGATATGGTGAGACAGATTCTCTGGCAGGAGAGATAGGGATTGTTATTTTGTTCACAATGCTGGAATTAAACGGTATTTCGGCAGAAGTCCTGCACATTACAGCGGGCACACAGGGAAGCAGCAGAGAGGCAGGGAAACCTGTCTGGACAGAATATACAGAAATTTTTGAAATACAGCCTGAATAGTGTACAAAAACTATAATTTTCACCTGTTCTGTCCAGGCCGGATCTGGAAAAACAGAGCCGGGGAATCCGCATATTAAAATGAGGAACAGCTTTTCAAAAAACAAAAAATGGTATATAATAAGCGCAGGTAAGTAGAGAAATGCGAAGGAGGTTCAGCGATATGTTAGTATCAGCGAAAGAAATGCTCAATAAAGCAAGAGAGGGCAAGTACGCAGTTGGCCAGTTCAACATTAACAATCTTGAGTGGACAAAGGCAATTCTTCTGACAGCAGAAGAGTTAAAATCCCCGGTTATCCTCGGTGTATCTGAGGGTGCAGGAAAATACATGACAGGCTTCAAGACAGTTGCGGCTATGGTTGCAGCTATGGTAGAGGAGTTAAACATCACTGTTCCGGTTGCCCTGCATCTGGATCACGGCTCCTACGAGGGCGCTAAGAAGTGTATCGAGGCAGGATTTTCATCCATCATGTTCGACGGCTCCCACTATCCGATTGCCGAGAATGTGGAGAAGACAACGGAATTAGTGAAAATCTGTCATGAAAAAGGCATTTCTCTTGAGGCAGAGGTCGGATCCATCGGCGGCGAGGAAGACGGCGTTGTAGGTATGGGCGAGTGCGCAGATCCGAACGAGTGCAAGGCTGTGGCAGACCTCGGCATCGATATGCTGGCAGCAGGAATCGGAAACATTCACGGAAAGTATCCGGAAAACTGGCCGGGATTAAGATTTGACGTTCTCGAGTCCATCAAGGAGAAGGTAGGCGATATGCCTCTCGTTCTTCACGGCGGTACAGGAATTCCGGCAGACATGATCAAGAAAGCCATTTCTTTAGGCGTTGCAAAGATCAACGTAAATACAGAGTGCCAGTTAGCATTCGCTGATGCAACACGCAAATATATTGAAGCAGGCAAAGACCTTGAGGGCAAGGGATTCGATCCGCGCAAGCTCCTCGCTCCTGGTACAGAGGCAATCAAGGCGACAGTAAAAGAGAAGATGGAGTTATTTGGTTCCGTTGGAAAGGCTTAAGCTGTCCCTCAGATGAGATAAGCCAGCCTGCCCGGATTTCTGCGCGCAAGGAGCAGAATTTCCGGGCAGGCGGGCTTATTTTCTTTCCAAGTGCCGGCGCGTCCGTTTTGGGAATGTTTGTACAGGGAACTGACATAGGGAAAAGAAAGGTGATCCCCGGGACGGCTGTCAAGGGACAGTCCTGAGGATTTGACAAATATTAAATTGGAGGAATATTCAGATGAGCAGCATCACAAATGTATCCGAGATTTTCGGAAAGAATGTATTCAATGATTCCGTGATGAGAGAGCGCCTTCCGAAGAATGTCTATTTAAAGCTGAAAAAGACTATTGAAGACGGAACGGAACTGGATCCATCCATTGCGGATGTGGTTGCCCATGCCATGAAGGAGTGGGCTATTGAGCGGGGAGCTACCCATTTTTCACACTGGTTCCAGCCGCTGACAGGCGTTACAGCTGAGAAACATGATTCCTTTATCTCTGTTCCCGGAAGCGATGGGCGGGTTATTATGGAGTTTTCAGGAAAAGAGCTGATCAAGGGAGAGCCGGACGCATCCTCTTTCCCGTCCGGCGGTCTGCGCTCTACCTTTGAGGCGAGAGGCTACACTACCTGGGACTGTACGTCTCCCGCATTCCTGAGGGAGGACACCTGGGGAGTGACACTCTACATACCCACAGCCTTCTGTTCCTACCGGGGAGAGGCTCTTGACAAGAAAACACCTCTGCTGCGCTCCATGCAGGCGATCAACGAGCAGTCCCTGAGAGTCCTGCGCCTGTTTGGAAATACGACCTCCAAACGAGTCATCCCCTATGTAGGTCCGGAGCAGGAGTATTTTCTTGTGGATAAGGAGAAATACCTCCAGAGGAAGGATCTGATTTACGCGGGGCGCACCCTGTTTGGAGCTATGCCGCCAAAGGGACAGGAGATGGATGATCATTACTTTGGAAGTATCCGCCCCAGAGTCGGAGCCTTTATGAAAGAAGTCAATGAGGAAATGTGGAGGCTCGGCGTGACAGCCAAGACCCAGCACAATGAGGCTGCTCCGGCGCAGCACGAGCTGGCCCCAATCTACACACAGGTGAACGTAGCCGTTGACCATAACCAGATGATGATGGAGGCATTGAAGAGGATTGCCGGCCATCACGGGCTGACCTGCCTGCTTCATGAGAAGCCGTTTGCAGGGGTGAATGGTTCAGGAAAGCACAATAACTGGTCACTGTCCACAGATGACGGAATTAATCTGTTAAATCCTGGAGATACGCCTCATGACAACATGCAGTTTCTGCTTGTGCTGGCATGTATTATGAAGGCTGTGGATGTGCATGCAGATCTGCTCAGAGAGTCTACGGCAGTGCCTGGAAATGATCACCGTCTGGGGGCGGCAGAAGCTCCGCCAGCGATTATCTCTATTTTCCTCGGAGAGCAGTTAGAGGATGTGGTAGAACAGCTCTGCAGCACCGGAGAGGCCACCCATACAAAACAGGGCGACCGCCTGAGCACCGGAGTTGCCACGCTGCCTAATTTCGTGAAGGATGCGACAGACAGAAACAGAACCTCCCCGTTTGCATTTACGGGAAACAAGTTTGAGTTCCGAATGGTGGGATCCTCTGACTCTGTTTCCTCACCGAATGTGGTTCTCAACACGATTGTGGCAGAGGCTTTTAAGGAGGCTGCCGACGAGCTGGAGAAGGCTGATGATTTTGACATGGCTCTCCACGATTTTATCAAACGCACCATGTCAGAGCACAAGAGAATCATTTTCAGCGGAAACGGCTATTCAGAAGAGTGGGTAGAAGAGGCAGAGCGCCGGGGTCTTCCTAACCTCAAGTGCGGAATCGACTCCGTGGATTCGCTGATCACAGATAAGGCTATCCGCCTGTTTGAGAGCTTTGGCGTATATACAAGAGCAGAGCTGGAGTCCAGAGCTGAGATTGAATACGAATCCTACGCAAAGACTGTGAATATTGAGGCCAAAACCATGATCGACATGGCAGGAAAGCAGATTATTCCGGCGGTGATCCGCTATACGGCAAATCTGGCAGAATCCCTGACTGCTGTACAGACAGCCTGTCCTGAAGCGGACACAAGTGTGCAGAAGGAGCTTCTCCTGGAAGCATCCGATCTGCTGTCTGATATGAAAACTGCCCTTGCCAGGCTGACAGAGGAAACAGAAAAGGCTGCAAAGGTAGAAGGCAACAAGGAGAGGGCTTACGCATATCACGACATTGTAACTGCGGCGATGGAGGAGCTGCGCCGCCCTGCCGACAAGCTGGAAATGATCGTAGATAAGGAGCTTTGGCCGCTGCCAAGCTATGGAGACCTGATCTTTGAGGTATAAGTTCAGGCCATAAATCAGAGAGGAAACTGCACAGAGAGGGCCGAAGGGCATCATGAATCATTTTCTGATGCCCTTCGGCCCTCTCTGCAATTAAAATCCCTCCTGTCCGGTTTTGAGTATCAAAGATATTACCTTCCCGGTCCGCCTGTGAGGCCAGGTTCGATCGTATAGTGATCTGCAGAATCAGAGCTTCCTGAACCTGGACGTGCAGTACCGGTACCGGAGGAACTGCTGCCGGAGGAACTGCCCGGAGCATTGGAAGTTCCGGAGCTGCCAGGAGCGCTGCCTCCTGTGGAACTGCCCGGAGCGCCGGAATTCCCGGCGCTGCCTGAACTTTCCGAATTCCCAGGGGAAGTCTGTCCGCTGCTTCCGGAAGGTCCGCTTCCAGCTTCTGAATTTCCGCTGCCGGGAGTTCCCATCCCTGAACCGGACGATGCTGTTCCTGGTTCTGCGGCTGTCACGCCGCTCATAGAGTTGGTCTCATTCTGGCAGACGCCGTTTTGATCAAAGGTGTAGGTGACGTTGTCAATCACCCGGGAGCAGTCAGAGGCCATCACGCCCGTGGAGGGATCCAGATAATAATACTTTCCGTTTTCCCTCAGCCATCCCTTTACCATATGGCCGCTGCTGTTGAAATAGTACCAGCTGTTATCAATCTGGCGCCAACCCCGGATCATGCGGCCGGAACTCGTGCTCATATAATAACGGTTTCCAGTATTGTCATTGAGCCATCCGGTGAGCATACGGCCGTCAGTATACAGATAGTAGTACTCATTGTCGATTTTCTGCCATCCGGTCAGCATTTTCCCGTCCTGGCCCAGATAATACCAGAGTCCTTTCACCTGCTGCCATCCGGTGCGCATTTTTCCGTCTTCGCCCAGGTAGTACCAGCTTCCGTCAATCTGCTGCCATCCCACGCGCAGCTTTCCCTCGGGACTTAAGAAATACCAGCCTCCGTCAATCTGCTGCCATCCGGTTTTCATCTTTCCCTCATTGTCAAGGTAGTAGTAGCGCCCGTCAACCAGTCTCCACCCTACAGCCATCTTTCCGTCTGTGCCGAAGTAGTACCAGTACCCGTCTATTTCTTTCCATCCGGTAGTCATCTTTCCATCTGTTCCAATAAAATAGCGGGAGCCTCCGATGTCGGCCCATCCCCGGAGCAGTTCCCCGTTCGGATTGAAATAATACCAGGCGCCGTCTATAGTCAGCCATCCTGTGGCCATGGAACCGTCGCTTTTCATGTAATAATAGGTATCGCCGGATTTCAGCCATCCGGTCATCATGGCTCCGTCTGTTCCGAGATAGAACCATTTCCCGTCAACCTGCTGCCAGCCATAGGCCAGAGCTCCGTCATCCTTCAGGTAATACCATTTAGAGCTGGAGGAATCGCGAAACCATCCCACTGTCATTTTGCCGGAGGATTCGTCGAGATGGAAATATTTTCCTCCCAGCTGCATCCAGCCTCTTCGGGGAGTTCCATCCTCCCCCATGTAGTACCAGCCGTTTCCGTCATTGATCCAGCCCTTCTGCATTTCGTAGTCTTTATAGTAATACCAGTTTCCTCCGATATTTCTCCACTGGTTAGCAGGAATCAGGGAAGAAAAATCTTTGTAGGCAAAGTTGATGTCCACATTGCCGGAGATTCCGGAAACGCTTCCGCTGTTGGTAGCCTGCCACATGGCAGCGTTGGAATAGGAGTGGCGCACATCGTACCGGGCAACCCAGACATCGTAGTTCACGGAACTCATATCAATTTTGTTGGTGAGCCAGTAGTCGTTGGCATAGACCATGGGATAATAGCCTGCAGCTCTGATCTTTTTGCAGAAAGCATTGATCACGGCGCTTAGCTCAGAAGGAGAGAGGGCGCTCATCTCCGAGGACTCCACATCAAAGACAACGGGATAGGAGATAGGATAGTCCTTAATCAGATTCAGCACGAAATCAGCCTCCTGTTCAGCCATCTGCGTGGTTGTGGCATAGGAGTAAATATAGGCGCCGACCTTCAGCCCTGCTTCAGCGGCCTTGGATGCGTTGGACTGAAAAAAAGGATCGACGGCATTATTGTATCTGGTTCCAAGCATGACAAACTGGATGTCGTCGGCAGCTACCGCATCCCAGTTGATGCTCTGCTGCCAGTGAGACACATCAATCCCTCTGGCTGCCACTCCGGCAATCGCAGTTCCCGAGCTGTCTGTATAGATACCGTTCACCTTTGTCCAGGCCGCAAATGCGCTCATGGCCGGGTGCAGTGAGAGCGCCCCCAGCAGGCAGGCAAGACCGACTATTTGCAGACGTTTCCTTTGTATCATAAAAACTCCTCCTGTGTAATCGTGTCGATCAAAAATCCATTTTATCCCATTGTATCATAAAAACATACCGTGTGCATAGATGTGCCGAAACTGTTTAATCAGTAAGGGCGCCGAGCTGCTGCAGCTTTTTATAATAGAGCTTTGCATAGCGGTACATGATTAAGGTATACTCGCCGAATTCCTCGCCCAGGCTGCTCTTGAAAACTGCCCACAGGCACCAGAGAAAACCTCCCAGAGCTGCACAGGCATAGATGACAAAGCGTTCCTCTTCATCTGGGGAACGCTTCAGATAGAGCTCAATCAGATGATCCATTTCTTCCTCATTGTAATAGGAGTAAATACCGCACATGGCAATATCGATGAGAGGGTCATGCATGCCTGCATATTCCCAGTCAATGATTTTACCGGAGCCGTCCGGGAGAATCAGAAAATTGTCAGGGACGCAGTCAATATGGGAGAGACACTGAGGTCTGTCCATCAGTTCCAGGAGCTCCAGAAGCCGGTTCATGTGACCGCGCACTTCCGAATAATCCTCAAACAGCATTTTTTCCCGTCCGCGGCACAGACCCTCATAAAAATCGATCCGTTCCCGCAGAGAAAAGGAGTGGGGAACCGAAAGACCGGATTCATGAAGTCTGTGAAGCTCCTTCATAAAGAGCCTCATGTCCTCCTCACTGTGGGGATCTGCATTGCGCGCCCCCTCATAGTAATGGGCGATTTTGTATCCGGTTTTCCCATCAAAATAGACAATGTCCTCTGTCATATGAAGAGGATTGACAGCACGGTAGACAGCCTCTTCCTGCCTTCGGTTGATGAGCTGTTCCGTCCCCGGCCCCGGAATACGGCAGATGTAATGCTTTCCCCGAAGTTCAAACAGGAAAGATTTATTTGTCATTCCTGCCTTCAGACAGCGGATATTGGTGATTTCCTCCTCCTGTATCTCGAAAACTCTGGAAACGAGAGCCAGGGCTTCATTATCAGAGTGATTCTGGTACTTGGGATCAAACTGCCGGAGCTCCTCCAGATTCTCAAATTCGTAAACCTGATTCTCCGGCTGCGGGTTGGAAAAAAGCGCAAGCTCCTGGAGATGTTCCATCAGGGCATTTTCCCAGTAAAACTGTTCGGTGCCAGGCCGGTGATAATAGTCTTCTATAATAGGAAGAAACTCCATCGAAAACTCCCGGGAGAAGAAAGCCGGTCCGTACAGAGCATAGGAATCATGTCCTCCTACAGAAATAGAAGAAATTCGCCCCTTTTTATTGGTTTTTACGCACCATTCAGAAGTGTTTCCCTCCATATAGGAAGTGGAATACCAGGCCCCGCACTCATAGGCGTGGAACATATTGGCCCTGAGCCAGTTGTCTGAGGAGAGAATATACATGTTTCTCCCGCGAAGAACTTCTCTGGCGTGATAGATGGTGGCGAGATTATTCTTAGAAGAATACTCGGGATTATAGAGGAGCTTTACCTGATATTTGTCAATCAGATATTCGAATTTTTCTTTCAGATATCCCACCACAATAGTGATATCGGTGATTCCGACAGAGTGAAGCTGCTTGATCTGGCGTTCGATCATCCGCTCTCCGAAAACCTCAAGAAGTCCCTTGGGCATTTCGAAGGTGAGAGGCACGAAGCGGGAGCCGAAGCCTGCAGCCATAATTAACGCTCCATCTACCTTATAAGGAAGCAGCAGTGCCATTCCTTTTTCAGTTAATGTATATTTATTCGCCTCAGAATCTATCACAGCCAGCCCCTGCTCCAGGCAGTCGTTTATCAGCCTGTTAGCTGTTCCGAGAGAAATATCCAGCCTCTTTGCCAGCTCCCTCTGTGTAATATCGGGATGCTCCAGAATATTTCTGCATATCAATCCATATCGATCCATAATACCTGCTTTCTGGCTGCTGTTCAAAAAACAGCCTTATAGAATTAAATATGAACATTATAGCATGAAATCAGCAAAAGTACAGCTCAAATCTTAAGATTGTATTGATATTAGTACAATTTTTGATTAATTTTTTTGTTCTGTAATGATTCTGTAAGAAAATGCACAGAGAAATGTTATTGTATTTTGGGTAAAGGTGTATTATGATATGAGTGTATCGGAGGTGAGGCACTTCTGAAAGGGAAATCGTACATATTTACAAAAAAGTGAATGGAAATAAATTTATTTTTTTGTTAAAAAACTATTGATAATTTCCCTTATCCGAAGTATAATAGCCACGTAATGCAGTTAGGAATTTCGAAAAAAATGATTTCAAGAAGAAAAAAGGAGAGTGCATTCATTATGAGAAAGCAGACTAAATTAGTTGCAGTTCTTTCTGCAGCAGCTTTACTCGCTGTAGGCGCTTCCATGACATCTTTCGCAGGTTGGGAGAAGGATGAGGATGGTATCTGGCACTACTATGACAGCGATGATGAGATGGTAGAGGACGAGTGGAGAAAGGATGGCTCCAAGTGGTTCTACCTTGACGAAGATGGAAACATGCTGACAGATTCCTGGGTAGACGATGAGTACTATGTAGGTTCTGACGGCGCTATGTTAAAGAATGCCTGGATCAAGACAACTCCAGATGAGGATATCTCTGATCCGGATGAGGATGGCGATCACTGGTACTACTTCGACAGCAAGGGTAAGAAGGTAACTGACGATTCCAAGAAGATCAACGGCAAGACCTACTACTTTGATGAAGACGGCCAGATGCTCGACGGCTGGCATGAGGATAAGGGCGACGTTTACTACTTAGGCGGCGAGGACGAAGGCTGGAGAGCTGAGAATCAGTGGTTATGGCTGGAGAAGCCAGGCGATGCTGATGAGGATAACGACGATGAGCAGATCCTTACCTGCGCAGACGAGGACGACTGTGATGATGAGGGCTGGTACTGGTTCGGATCCAACGGCAAGATGTACAAGGATACAGGAAAGAAGAAAGTAAACGGCCGTTACTACATGTTCAACGAGCATGGCCAGATGCTTTACGAGTGGATCAACAACACACCAACAAAGGTATCAGGAACACCTTCCAATGCAGTACTTGATGGAAGCGCAACACCAGGAACTGCAAGCATCAGTGATATGTACTACTACAATATCGTAGAGGAAGGCTGGAGAGGCGACGGCTGGTATGAGATCGACGGTTCCGAGGACGTTGGAACAGACAGCGATACAGACTGGTATTACTTTGATAAAGGCGAGGCTAAGCATGCTGATGCAGCTAAGAAGGATCTCGCTACATACGATGGAGACGGCGAGCCGGTTTACGTAGCTAAGATCAAAGTAGACAGCTCCAAGGGCAAGAAGTACTTCGCATTCAACGAGAAAGGCCAGATGCAGACAGGTCTTCAGTACATCGCTGATGACAACGGTTTCTACTACTTCGATGACAATGGCTATATGCAGGACGGCAAGATTTCTGACGTAGAGTGCGATGACGATACATACGACTTCTACTTCAACACAAAGAACGGCAAGAACGGCCAGGGTTACACAGGCGAGAAGGACAACTACCTGTACTTCAACGGTAAGAGACTTGAGGCTGACGACGACTACAGACTGTACTACTTAAACGACGACATTTACCTGGTAAATAGCAAGGGTAAAGTTCAGTCTACAAAGAGCGACAGCAAGAAGTATGACATCGAGAACGAGGGTATCGAGACAGAGGATGTTAATGTAACATTCACTGGCAAGAAGGTTAAATCCATCTCTGTACCAGGCGGACAGTCCTATACAGCTGATGAGTTAGTTGCTCAGGCTAAGGAGATCATGCAGGCTAAGGGATATGATCCAAGCGAGGATTCTCTTGTATCTATTCCATTCATCCAGTTATATGATGACGATCAGTATACATACACTGTAGCAGCTGACGGAAAGGTTATCGTAGGATGGCGTAGTCTTAACAACAAATAATCAATAATCTCCGTTCAGATTATTTGACTTTGGGGAGGTTTCTCTTCCGGCGGATTACTCCGCGGGAGGGGAACCTCCTTTTTTGGCTCTTTATCAGAAGAAGTTTTTATCCAGCTGTCCTATACTTCTCTGTACATATATGCCACTGAAAATAGATCTCCGAAATCACTTCTCACCAAGAGTTTGTTTTGCGCTTAACAGTTTTACGGTTTTTGTTGTTGATTTGCACAATTTATTGGCAGAACAGCTTCTTATATATTGTATATTTTTTACAAAAATTCTCATAATTAAAAATAGTATCCAAATTTCGGTTATATACAGCCTGTTTGATTCGTTATTTAATTGATAGGGAAAGGGTGAAAAAGATGATAACATATGATAAGCTGTGGAAGACCATGAAGGAAAAGCAGATGACTCAGTATCGTTTAATTCGATACTATGGCTTCAGCGCCGGCCAGATTGGACGTCTGAAAAAGAATATGTATGTGTCGACCCATACGCTGGAAGTCCTCTGCCAAATCTTGAACTGCAGAATCGAGGATATCGTAGAGTATATTCCGGATGAAGAGTAACAGGAGATAACCCGCAGACCTGGACAGAAAAACCGCTGGCTGGCCGAAATAACTAAAACATCTATCGCCCTTCGGAGGCTATTTGGCTCTTTCTGTCTCACAAAACTGAATATGGAAAGCAGTAATGCCGTCTTCAGAGTGACTGGAGACGGCATTTTTGGTGTGCCCGGCGGGCACACGTTCTAACGGGTGAAAGTCGTGTGTTCTGCAAGCTGT
>NZ_QUJI01000010.1:52191-114739 GCF_003480545.1 Clostridium sp. AM29-11AC | reverse complement strand
TATCGAATTCTTATCTGGAAGGTTTCATTCCCATAGACACAGAATATTTTACAGCCTCCTGTATATCCGCGACCATTCTCTACATCGTATTTTTTGGACTCAGAATCCTGAATCTTACCTTTGTTGTTTACTAAGTAGTGAGCGTCCTCATAGTAGTAAATTCTGTAGTCGTCGTCAGCCTCAAGTCTCTTGCCGCCGAAGTACAGATATCCGTCCTTCTCACCCATCTGGCCCTGGCCGTTCTTGCCATTCTTAGTGATGAAGTAGAAGTTGTAGGAGTCATCGTCATCCTCTACATTAGACTCTTTGCCTGTCTGCATATATCCGTTGTCGTCGAAGTAGTAGAATGCGTCGTCATCTGGGATATACTGAAGGCCTGTCTGCATCTGGCCCATCTCGTTGAAGCAGAAGTACTTGCCCTCAACTTTGATCTTTGCTCTGTAAACAGGAGCATCATCTCCGTCATTGATCATCAGACGATCTTTTGCAGAGTCAGCTCTCTCAGCCTCGCCGTCATCGAAGTAGTACCAGTCTGTATCTCCGTCTGTACCTGTATCCTCAGAACCGTCGATCTCATACCAGCCGTTTGCTCTGGAGCCATCCTCTACTACATTGGAGTACTGCATATTCCAGATATATCCTGCTCCTGCGTCCTCAATATTTCCATCTAATGCGTTGCTTGCAGAAGCATTGCCCATCGGCTCTGCACCGGAAGGTGTTGTATTCTTATTTACAGCATACTTGTGGTTGTTGATCCACTCATATACCATCTGGCCATGAGCGTTGAAGAAGTAATACTTTCCATTTACTTTCTTTTTGTCGGCATCCCTGTACATCTTACCGTTGGAACCGAAGTAGTACCAGCCCTCTTCATCGCATGTCTCACAGTCATCGCTGTCGAAAGCTACGCCGTTTCTGTCAGAGTCATCTTCACTTGGAAGCTCCAGCCATAACCACTGGCTCTCAGCTCTCCATCCCTCGTCCTCTTCGCCAAGGTAATATACGTCATCTCCCTCTTCGTACCAGCCATATCTCATAGCACCGTCTTCATCGAAGAAGTAGGTCTTGCCGTTGATCTTTTTGTCATCCTCGGAAATCTTTTTACCATTGGAACCGAAGTAGTACCAGTGATCTCCGTCATCCTCTGGATCAGACACATCCTCATCAGCTGTTGTCTTAACCCACTGATTCTTTAACATAGCACCGTCAGAACCTACATAGTACTCATCGTCTACCCAGGAATCTGTCAGCATGTTTCCATCCTCATCGAGGTAGAACCACTTGGAGCCGTCTTTTCTCCACTCGTCTGTTACCATCTCATCATCGCTGTCATAGTA
The DNA here is from genome assembly GCF_003480545.1 of Clostridium sp. AM29-11AC. NCBI lineage: Bacteria > Bacillati > Bacillota > Clostridia > Eubacteriales > Clostridiaceae > Clostridium > Clostridium sp. AM29-11AC. The sequence continues at coordinate 113,402 of NZ_QUJI01000010.1, read as the reverse complement.
GTGCCAGATACCATCCTCATCCTTCTCCCAACCTGCGAAAGATGTCATGGAAGCGCCTACAGCGAGTAAAGCTGCTGCAGAAAGAACTGCAACTAATTTAGTCTGCTTTCTCATAATGAATGCACTCTCCTTTTTTCTTCTTGAAATCTTTTTTTCGAAATTCCTAACTGCATTACGTGGCTATTATGCTTAGAATAAGGGAAATTATAGAAGGTTGCAAAAAGTGCAGTTTTCACCATTACCGGCATATTCCGAGCACTTTCGTTTATATTAATAAAATATTAAATAATTCTGCTGTGTTCCGGCTGTGCTTTTCTTGCGCCGGAAAGATATAAGTGATATACTAAAACAGTGTATGCCTAAAACATGAACTGCTGATAAAAATGCGGATCATATGTTTACAGCCTTTAAAGTGAAGCTTCAGATACAGGGCTGAAATGGGGCAGTACAGATAAGAGCTGACACAGCAGAAGTGAAGTGTGCCGTCGGGGCAGCATTTTGGCTGCAGATGGAGACAAAAAATAAATTTACAGAAAGAATATGGAGAGCTTATGAGCAGCAATGTAATTAAAAATGTTTCGGCAGAGAAGCGGCCCTACAGAGGCATTGAAGTTCTGGCAGGAATTTATACACTGGTGATACTGTGTATTTTCCCCTTTGTAGTACATGACAGGTATTTTGATATTCTTCCTACGAAGTACCGCTTTTATTCGACTGCAACGTCGGCAGTCCTGGTGTTTACAGTCATTTATCTGATTGCCAGCGGCGCGGTGGTTCGGGCTGTGCGCTCATTTGGTGACGGAAGCTGGCGCAGGCATCTGAATTTTGTGGACTGGGCGGCAATCGCCTTTGCAGTTTTGATTACAATTTCCACCATCCAGTCAGACTTTCGGTTTGAGTCCTTCTGGGGAAACGAGGGGCGCTATACAGGCCTGTTCACCCTTTCGCTGTACGTGTTTTCGTATTTTTTTATCAGCCGTTTCCTGAGATGGAAGCAGTGGTACCTGGATCTGTTCCTGGCAGGGGGGATTCTTGCCTGTCTGTGGGGAATTACAGATTATTTCAGAATGGATATTTTCCATTTTAAGGAAAGGATTGCATCTAATGCAGACTCCTTCACCTCCTCTTTTGGAAATATCAATACGTACACCATCTATGTGGCCATGGTGATTGCGGTGGCGGTGATTCTGTTTTTAATGAGTGAATCAGTCCTGCGCTCCATTTTTTATTATATCTGCTTTATAATAGGGATGTTTGCCATTATCATGGGAGAGAGCGACAATGCCTATCTCTCTCTGGGTGCTCTGTTCGCCCTGGCGCCTCTCTATGCATTCAGAAAATCTCAGGCAGTCAGAAGATATGCAGTGCTGATTGCCACAATTCTGACCGTTGCCAGATGTATCGAATGGATCAACGTGAAATACGCAGATACGGTGATTGGGATTAACAGCCTATTTTCTTTTATTTCAGGTTATGATAAGATTATGGCTGTGATTGCCGCAGCCTGGACTGTAGCTGCGGTGCTGTACCTCTTAAAGCTGGTGATAAAGAAGAACCCCCCGGGACTGCTTCTGGCCCTCAGAATTGTCTGGGGAGCTGTGCTGGCAGGAGCGGTGCTTCTTATCTGCTATATGTTCTATGACGCAAACATAGCAGGACATCAGGAAAAATATCAGTCTATTGCAAAGTACCTGGTATTTAATGATAACTGGGGGACTAACCGTGGATTTGCCTGGAGGATTTCGTGGGAGAATTTCCTGAGTTTCCCCCTGCATCACAAGATTTTTGGGTTTGGACCGGACACATTTGGGATTATCACTACATTTAATAACTTTCAGGAAATGAGCGAAAATTATCATGTAGTGTTTGACAATGCCCACAATGAGTACCTTCAGTTCCTTTTGACGCTCGGAATTGCAGGACTTGCCGCGTACCTTGCATTTTTGATTTCAGCCTTTGTGAAAATGACCCGCCAGGCGAAAGGGAATCCTCTGGTACTTGCACCGATGTTTGCATTTGTATGCTACAGTGTGCAGGCCGTGGTAAACCTGAACGTACCCATCACTGCGCCCTTTATGTGGCAGTTTTTGGCTATGGGACTGGCTGTCTGCTATCAGTCGGGAAGCGCGGGGAAGGAAACAGAAGCTCAGACGGCAGAGCCAAAACCAGAAAAACAGAGAATCCCTGAGAAAAGCGTGGAAAAATCAATATCCCGGCCAGAGGCAAAAGAACAGTCTGCCCAAGTGAAAATGGCGGACAGCAAAAGTGCTCTGACGGGTGCGGAAATGCCGGATTCTCTGCCGGAGATACAGGCGGACTGGGCCGTTGATGAAACTGAGAAAAGGGATGAAAAATAGAGGAGGGGCATATTTAGAAGAGAGCCGCCCTCACAATCTGAAAAAAGGAAGTTGTAGTTGCCATGTTTGATAAGTATATGCCAAAAAACAAAAGAGTCAGAATGATTATTTTAATGCTGGCTGATATTGTATCAATCCAGATTTGCTCCTTTCTGGCGCTTCTGATACGGTTTGATCTGAATATCGCAAAGATTCCGCCTGAGTACAGTGCTAATGTGCTGCGCTACTGGCCTATCCACACACTCCTGACTGTTGCGCTCTTTTTCCTGGCGCATCTGTATTCGACCATGTGGAGTGTGGCTGGAATCAGGGAGGTAATAAGAATTGTCCTTTCCTGCGGTCTCTCGACAGTTCTGCAGATAGCAGGTATGACGCTTCTGCAGTTTTTTATGCCGAGAAGCTACTATATTATCAGCTTTGTTGCTCTCTGCATCGCCGTTACAGGCATTCGGTTATCCTACCGGATTAAGCACTCCCTGTTTCCGTCGGGCAACAGAGGCGGAAGCAGGATTATGATTGTGGGAGCGGGAACCTCCGGCTCTGTGATTCTCAAGGAGATGATGACAAGCAGGCACACAAACGGAACAGTTGTCTGCTTTGCGGACGACGACATCAATAAAAAGGGAAAGTACCTGAATGGAGTTCCCATTGCGGGAGGCCGGGAGGAGATACCGGAGCTGGCAAAGCAGTACCAGGTGGATGAGATCTATGTGGCAATTCCGTCAGCCCCGGCCAAGGAACGAAAAAAGATTTTAGAGATCTGCCGAGAAACGGACTGCAAAATCAAGATGCTTCCCGGAATCTATCAGCTTCTCAACGGCGAGGTCAGTGTGGCCAAGCTCAGGGAGGTTCAGATCGAGGATCTGCTGGGAAGGGATCCGATCCGCGTGAATCTGGATGAGATTATGGGATATGTGCAGGATAAGGTAATCCTTGTCACAGGCGGGGGCGGTTCCATCGGAAGCGAGCTGTGCCGTCAGATTGCCAGCCACAGGCCAAAGCAGCTCATTGTCTTTGACGTCTATGAGAATAATGCATACGATCTGCAGCAGGAGCTGGAGAGAAGTTTCCCGGAACTCAATCTGACTGTGCTGATCGGCTCCGTGAGAAACACACACCGGATTGAGAGCGTGTTTGAACAGTACAGGCCGGATATCGTCTACCATGCGGCCGCTCATAAGCATGTCCCCCTCATGGAAAACAGCCCCAACGAGGCGATCAAGAATAATGTCTTCGGTACATACAAGACAGCCAGGGCTGCCGGAAAGTACGGAGCAAAGCGCTTTGTCCTGATTTCCACAGACAAGGCGGTCAACCCGACCAACATCATGGGGGCCTCCAAGCGGATGTGCGAGATGGTTATTCAGATGATGGATCACAGGTACAGGACCGAGTTTGTGGCAGTGCGCTTTGGAAATGTGCTGGGCAGCAACGGCTCCGTCATTCCCCTGTTTAAAAAGCAGATTGCAGAGGGAGGCCCTGTCACCGTCACACATCCCGATATTATCCGCTATTTTATGACGATACCGGAGGCTGTGTCGCTGGTGCTTCAGGCGGGAGCCTATGCAAAGGGCGGAGAGATTTTTGTCCTGAACATGGGAGAGCCTGTAAAAATCCTGGATTTGGCCAAGAATTTAATCCGGCTGTCGGGATATGTGCCGGGAGAGGATATTGCCATTGAATTTACCGGGCTCAGGCCGGGAGAGAAACTCTATGAGGAGATGCTTATGGATGAGGAGGGCATGCAGGATACCCCCAATAAGCTGATCCACATTGGAAAGCCCATTGAGTTTGATGAGGACGAGTTCCAGAAGCAGCTGGATGAGCTGTATGAGATTGCAAACAGGGATTCGGAGAATATCAAGGAGGCCGTCCAGCGGATCGTTCCCACGTATGTGATCAAAAGGGATGAGAAGTAGGATGAGAAGTTAAGGGAAAGGACAGGCAGAAAGCGGGAATTGAGCGCTTAAGGAGTACCTGAAGCATCGGAATAAGAAAGATAAATATTCAGCAATTATAAAAACGGGCAGTTCAGAGGATAATCGCAGGAATTCTGAGCCGGCCCGTTTTTTTCTGCGTTCAGGTTTGTGAGGGAGGGAGTCTATGTGAGCTGTAAGAACATCAGCCGGGAGCCGGTTCCGCGTAAAAGGGAGGATGAATTATCTTGAAATTCTGTATATTCTTGGAAATGAATTCAAATAATAAAAATGAGAACAGATACATCCGATTTTGTATATTATTGTAAAAAAACAGTAACTAATTTAACGAGAATTTACTTGAGTATTCGGCAGTTTTGGTATATAATATATATGGTTAAAAAAATAACAAATCATGTGCCAGAAAGCGGACAGGCCGTCTGCAGAAGGGGAACGGCAGTTAATATGAAACCGTTCATTTTCTGTGAAGGCTTCTGCGCAGACAGAAGCGTGTCTGCAGTGGGGAATGCAGGATGTCTGGAGACGGTCCGGCCGGAAGGGTGCATCCATTTATGAAGGAGGAATCAGAAATGGCAAGATTTACGTTACCGAGAGATATTTACCATGGAAAAGGATGCCTTGAGGAGCTGAAAAACCTGAAAGGAAAACGCGCAATCCTCGTTGTGGGCGGAGGTTCCATGAAGCGTCAGGGATTTTTAGACAAGGCGGTTGAGTACTTAAAGGAAGCCGAGATGGAGGTGCGCGTCTTTGAAGGCGTGGAGCCGGATCCGTCGGTAGAGACGGTTATGAAGGGTGCGCAGGTCATGAGAGAGTTTGAGCCGGACTGGATTGTCTCCATGGGCGGCGGTTCACCCATTGACGCAGCGAAAGCTATGTGGGCTTTCTATGAGTATCCGGAGGTGACGTTTGAGGAGCTGTGCACACCCTTTAATTTTCCGGAGCTGAGGACAAAGGCGAAATTTGCAGCGATTCCCTCCACTTCCGGCACAGCCACAGAGGTTACCGCCTTCTCCGTTATCACAGATTACGAAAAGGGAATCAAGTATCCTCTTGCAGACTTTAATATCACGCCGGATGTTGCCATTGTCGATCCGGAGCTGGTGGAAGGGCTTCCTGCAAAACAGGTGGCCTATACGGGAATGGATGCCCTGACTCATGCGATCGAAGCCTATGTTTCCACACTCCACTGCACCTTTACGGATCCGCTGGCAATCAAGGCCATCCAGATCGTAAACAGTGATCTGCAGAAATCTTATGACGGCGACATGAGAAGCCGTGAGGAGATGCACTATGGCCAGTGTCTGGCAGGAATGGCCTTTTCCAATGCGCTTCTCGGAATTGTGCACTCCATGGCTCACAAGACAGGAGCTGCATTTTCCACCGGCCATATCACACACGGCCTGGCCAATGCCATGTATCTTCCATATGTAATCTCCTACAATGCCAAGGAGCCGGAGGCGGCAGCGCGCTATGCGGAGATCGCCAATGCCATCGGCATTACAGGCACTGTGGAGGAGTGTATTGAGGGACTGAGAAAGAAAATCCGTTCCATGAATGATTATATGGGTATTCCCAATACACTGAAGGAGTTTGGAATTGAGGAGAAGGAGTTTAAGGAGAAGCTGGCCGCTATCTCTGAGAATGCGGTGGGCGATGCATGCACAGGATCCAATCCAAGAACGATTGATCCCAAGACCATGGAAAAACTGTTTACCTGTATTTACTACGGAACAGAGGTTGACTTCTAACAGCTGACATACAGCAGATTCAGAATGCAGTATGAAGAAAGCCTGACGGGCAGACGCTTACCTTTCGGTGAGCCTGCCTGTCAGGCTTTTGTGTTATATAACAGGAAGCTTCGTTCTCTGTTATATAAAAACGCTCCGCGGGGATCGCACTGCGGCGGACAGAGAGGACGCTACAGACGTTTTCCCAGAATCCAGCGCCGGAGCCCTCCGTATTTCAGAGCCTCCTCTATTTTTTCGTAGCCGAGACACTGGAAATTCCGGAGGCTGTACAGATTTTCAGGGTGAACGGTTGCCATCAGGAAGCGATAGCCCATGGAGGCGGCTTTTTCCTCACCGGCCCTGAGAAGACGGCGCATCAGCCCGTTTCCGGTATAGGCTCTGCTGACCACAACTGTCTCCATGTGGGCCACAAGGGGGAGTTCCCGGGCAGACAGGTGAAGGGAAGAGCCCAGGTTATCACTGTCCAGGCCGGGAAAGCGGACGAGGAGGAAGGCTGCAATACTGCCCTGAGCGGGGATTGAGCCAGTGATATCTCTGTCGGGGGCGCTTCTTGCCGGAAGCTGGTTCTCCTCTTCCTCACAGACGGCTTTCAGGATAAATCCCTGCCGATCCATATGGTTTTCAATAAATTCCTGGTTATCCGGGCAGAACCACTCTTTTTGGGCAACAGTCTCTGCCCCCTCATTCATGAGTCGATAGATATTGGGGCTGTCTGACAGGACAGCAGGTATGATTGAAAAAGTCATGAAGGCCTCTCTTTCCGGAATCCCTCCTGGCAGGACTCCTCTCTGTTTTTTGTAATGCCGAATGCGGTTATGCAGTGTCCATATTCCTGCGCTTACCGGCTGCATAAAGGGTATTCTGCAGTACGGGCAGTCGCTATGGGACTGTACTATCTAAAAGTTTAATACAGAATGGGAAAAAAGAAAAGTAAAATACAGATGCAGAGAAAAGAAATTTCAGGAGGCAGGAGGCTTCTGGAAGATAAATATTACAGGTATCTGTAAAAGAACTCCTTTGCTAAGATAGTTATTGTTTATAAATGGATAATAATGGTAAAGGAGAAGGAAGATGAACCGACAGACAGAAATGCAGACAGGAGAGGAATATGGAGGAGGCAGGCGGGAGATGACAGTAAAATCTCTCTGCGAAATATGGGAGGCTTCTGTCAGAAGCAGTGTAAAGCCCAGCACCTATGCCTGCTATGTGACGCTGATTGAAAAGCATATTCAGGCGGAGCTCGGAAACATGTCAGCGGGGAAGCTGACCAACCGGGTGATTCTGGAATTTGTGAGAAAGAAACAAAGGCAGGGACTTTCCGCAGGAACCGTCCGGCTGCTTCTTTTTTTGCTGAAACGCATCGTTCAGGCGGGAAAGGAGAGGGGGATATGGCCGGCAGAGGAACTCAGCTTCCGACAGCCAAGGCAGCTTTCAGGAGGGAAGAACATTATGGAATGGGAGGATTTCCACAAGATCCTCAGCTACCTTCTGCACTCCAGAAGGAGCTTTGATCTGGGACTTCTGATTTCCCTGAGCACCGGAATACGGGTGGGGGAGCTGTGCGGTATAAAATGGGGAGATATTGACCTGAAGGCAGGGATACTGAGAGTCAGAAGAACCGTTTCCAGGATACGCAATGTGGATATAGAGGAACAGCAAAAGCCGTTTCCGGCAAAACAGAGCAGAACGATTATACAGATTGGGCCTCCGAAAACAGAAACCTCCGTGCGCGATATTCCGCTTCCTCAGTTTCTCGTGGAGAGACTGAGGGAGAGGCAGGAGGAGCGCAGATTTTCCTCCCAGGCCTATGTGCTCACAGGAAGAGCGCAGTTTATGGAGCCGAGAGGGGTACAGAGGCGGTTTAAAAATCTCCTGAAAAAATGCGGGATTGAACCTGTCAATATTCACTCTCTCAGACATTCCTTTGCATCCAAATGGATTGAAAACGGGTTTGACAGCAAGGCTTTATCTGAAATTCTCGGACATTCCTCTGTCAAAATAACTATGGATATCTATGTTCACAGCAGCATGAGACAGAAGAAAAGCTATATGGATCGCGTATTGGACGGACTTTAAATCTATCTGTCTCTGGAAGAGAAAAGCAACAGTTCAGCCATGTATCTTCTTGTCCGCTTAAAGCGGACAAGAAGCGTATGGTGTCCGCCTTATGAATAATCGGACAGGAAAACTCTTATGAAAACACGCTTTCCACGCATTTTCCTGTTCAAATCTTCGCATGGTGAACTGTTACAGAGAAAAATTCTTTAAAAATATATTAAAGGATTTATAATTGATAAAATATTTTCTCTGTGATAAGATGGATAACATAGCATGTACAATGAGGAGGTTTACCATGGATTCCTATCAGAATTATGAACAGGAAATTGATCTGAAGGATTTGATGTTCGCCGTGCTTCGCAGATGGCGTCCCATCATCCTGATTGCGATCATTTTCGCCCTTCTTCTGGGAGGCTTTAAGGCAGTCAGAGGTTTGGGACAGATGAAGGATGCAGAGTATGTTGCATCGAAACAGCAGGAATATGACAACAGCATGGATCAGTATGAAATGTCAAAGGAACGCCTGGAAAAGGAAATTGAAAATATCAAGGCGAGTCTGGAAAGCCAGAATGATTATATGGAAAATTCTGTGCTGATGAATATTAACCCATATGATGGGTATACGACAGCCGTATCATTTTACGTGGCTACCGATTACCAGATTATGCCTGGCATGGCTTACCAGAACCCCAACACAGCTTCCAGCATTATGGCAGCCTATATGTCCATGATCCAGAACGGAGAGATGTACAATTATGTGTTAAAGAAAATGGAGCCGTCCCTGGAGCTTCGTTACCTGCAGGAGCTGGTGACAGTAGAGCCTGATTATGACAACAATATGTTCAATGTCCGTGTAATCAGCAGTACAGAGGAGGGGGCAGAGCAGATTATGTCCCTGATCATGGAATCTCTGAACGAATATCAGGCCGTGATAACCCAGAAAATAGGCCCTCATACACTTAACATGATTCAGGATACAGGCGCTGCAGGTCCATCGGCAGCTCCCGGCGGTGAGATGAGTCAGACACCGGAGGTGTACACTACCGTAGATCTGGAGCTTGAGAAAAAGCAGCAGGATCAGTCTGCCAGAACACAAACTCTGAACCAGAGTCTCACAGATAAAACAAAGGAACTGAATGAGCTGAAGGAACCGGCCAATACACTGCCCAGCACAGGGAGCGCGCTGAAATCGGCTGTGAAATATGGAGTGCTTGGCGGAGTCCTGGGCGCATTCTTAGCTGTATTTTTTATCTGCGTCTCATTTCTGATGAGCGACAAGCTGGCAAATGACAGAGAGCTTCGCCGCCGCTATGGCCTTATGGTGCTCGGTGTATTTGACAGCGGGGAGAAAAAGGGCCTGTTTGCTTTTGTAGACCGATTTATAGACCGCATGGAGGGAACGGCAGCCAGAAAAATGAGCAGCGCGCAGGCCTGCAGCGTGGTAGCTGCCAATGTGATGAACTATGCAGGAGAGGCAAAGCAGATCCTGCTTGTCACATCCACAGATGCGGGAGTGCTTGATACAGTGAATGAAGAGCTGTCAGCTGTCCTTCCCTCCCTCACGCTGACTTCCGGAGGAAATCTGGACAGGGAGGCAGAGGCGATAAGGAAGGCCGCGTCCTGTGATGCCGTAATCCTGGTAGAGAAGAGAAAGGAGTCCTCCTTCACGGGAATCGAGAGGGAGCTTGAGATTGTGAAGAGCCTTGACAAAAAGATTTTAGGCTGCGTTGTCCTCTAATAGACGGGCAAAATTTTCAGCAGACTGCCAAAAGAGCAGGCGCTTCCTCAGGCATCTTCAGCAGGCTGCTCGGCAAGTATCCGTCGAAAGAAGTTTTCTGTATGGCACAGAGCAAAAGTCTGAGATTAGGACAGATACAGGAAATTTTGAACGGCGGATACTTTTTTGATCAGCTTCATCAGGTGGAAGGGATGTTATTATCCCAATAATGACAATATATTTTGGGAAAATCAGATTAATCAAGCGATATGTCGAAAATTGCGTCCGAATTCACTTCCATTTTAAGGGAAAATAGGCTATAACTGGATTAGCAATCGCAAAAACAGGAGGATTAGGGATGGATGCGGTAACACAGACGGAAAATCTGATAAAAGAGGTGGAGAGGCTGAAAAGTGAGAATGAAACTCTTTTCAAAACAGTGCTGCAGATGAAACAGACACTGGACAGACTGATTATTAAATATATAGAGAACGGAAAGCAGGAAGCGTGAGAAAAAAGAGGCGAATGGTGCAGAACAGAAATTCTGCAGGCAAACTTGGAAATTACGATACGAAGAAGAAAAATCCCGGCATCGGCTGTTAGAAGATGAGAAGAAGACTCAGACAGGCGTCTGCCGGATATTTTTTTGCCTGAGAAGCGACGGCATAGGCTGCCGGTATTCGTCAGGTCAGCTTTTTGTTTTTCATTGTCAAATCCCAGATAGTAGCGTGCATCCAGGTGACAGTATCATTCAGCTTTTTGTTGTCATCACGCAGGCGTTCAACCTCCTGGGTGAGTTCCCGAATCTGTACTGCCTGTTTTGCAATGACTGCGCGGCTGTTATACTGCCTCTCAGGTTCTGTGATTCTCTGGACAACGGAGCAGTTGGGCACTGCATCGCCCAGGATCTGGCTTCCGATTAATTCATCACGCATCTCATAGTCCAGATTCATGAAATTTTGATAAGTCATGGGGAGTTTGGTCATGGAAGCGCTGCACTTAGGGCAGACTGCGTTTTTGGGAAGCTGGTAGTAGGCATAGTAGCCGCATTTCGAACAGTAGAAAACCGTTAATTCTCTCATATATCCCTCCTGATATTCCTTAGAGCACCTTTGAAAACTCTGTCCTGCCACCCGCTGCGAAGAGATATGGCAGATAACAGGGATGAGTCAGCCTTCAGATATACTTTAGCCGTCCTATTAAAAAAACGACAGAAATAACCGAAATATGACTGAAAAATGAAAAAAATATAAATTTTGACCCATGCTTTCTGCGGCAGGAGCTGTATCTGATTTTTTCAGGAGGTTTCCCGGGATGCGAAATCAAATATCCGTTCGGCAGCAATCTGAAAAAAGCGGCCCCGGCAAAGAGTAGGAAAGAGCAGCAGACCTTTACAGCCCGCTGCTTTCCCGCGGAGCTCTCTGCCGGGAAATGGCCGCAAAGCAGGAGAGGCGCTGCAGCGGCAGCCCTCTCCTGTTGAACGGATGACTTATATATTTTACTGGATGATTCCCTCTGTGTCAACTGTCCATACCGTATCGTTGGAATCTTTGTAGTCTCTGAAGCCCTTTCCAAGCTCTGGCTTGGCATCAGAGGTGGAAGAGGCGGAGGATTTCTGGATCGTACCGCTGGTGTTTACCAGATAAGTCTTGTCTCCGGCCTGAACCGGCTCATAGCGGAGCTCCGGATCTGCCTTTTTCATAAGGCCTCCTGCATAGACACGGTTGTCCTTCTCACCGGTGTAACCCTGTCCCTTCTTGGAACCGCTCGGATAGAAGTACCAGATCTGGTTTTCCTCCAAATCTTCATCGTAGATCGTCTGCTTGCCTGTCTTCATGATACCGTCGTCGCCGAAGTAGTAATTGGCCTCTGTGCCGTCCTTAGTTGTGAGTTTCTGAAGTCCCGTCTGCATCTCTCCTTTTTCATTAAAGGCATAGCGCTCGGAATTGATATTGAAGAGTTCCAGACCTTCGGCCTCAGAGTAGTAGGGTTTTCCGTCCTTAAAGTAGAAGTAGTATTCCTCGCCCTCCTCGCTGATTCCTTCCACACCCTCGATAACATACCATCCGGAGGCACGCTTTCCGCCCAGCTCCTTATCGTAGTATCGATAGTCAGCCAGAGGATTCGAAGCAGAACTGCCGCCTTCCTCACCGTCAGAAGAGCCGCCTGCAGTATCCGACACCTTTACCCAGCCGGTCTGCATCTGTCCGTCTTTAAAGGTATAGTAGAAGCCGTCGATTTTTCTGTCAATCTGATCTTTTACGAGTTTTCCGTCCTGATCAAAGTAGCACCAGATCCCCTCGTCGTCGGTATCCTCAGTGATCTCCTCGAGAAGCACCCAGCCTGTTCTTCTGGCTCCGTCATTCTCGGCGCCCAGATAGTAGGTTTCGCCGTCCAGTTCAAGAAGGCCTGTCTGCATGATGCCGTCGCCGTCAAAATAGTACCAGTTATTATTCACAGACATCCATTTGGAAGTTACAATCTTTCCGTTTTTGTCAAAGTAGTTCCACTCTGTATCAGCGGCAGAGTCAGGGGAATCATAGGTTTCCTCTCCCTCAGGGGATACCCATTTATTTTTAACCATCTTTCCGTCGCCGTCAACATAGTATTCATCCACCCTCTCATTGACAGTCACATCACCGTCGTCATTGAGGTAATACCAGTCATTTCCGCGCTTCTTCCAGGTGTTGGACTCCATGTATCCGTCCTCATCGTAGAAGTGCCAGCCCCCATCTTCTTCAACCCATCCGTTTTCAGCAGCGTAAGCTTCCATTAAAAAACTGCTTCTCATCACATTGGGTGCAGACACAGCCATCATGGCAGCAGCAGATAACACAGCGATCAGTTTGGTTGTTTTTCTCATTTAACAATCTCTCCTTTTTCATGAATGGTGTTTTTTGAAAATCCATCGTTGCATTACGGTGCTTATTATAGCGTGCCGTTTCGGGCTTTGAAAGTGCAGGTTGCTGGAAGGAATGGAAGGTGAGGGAAGCGATAGGCGGACAGTGGAAGAGAGCGGGCAGCAGAACTGGAAAGAGTTTGCCCGGAGATAAGAAGTCTGCCGCGGAAAAAAGCCTTAAAAACTGGGTTTTCCGGGGAGAAGGCCGGAAACATAGGGGTCAGGGGCACAGGAAACGGAGGGAGAATGTGGCAGGAAGAAAAATGAGAAGGATTCCGGGAGAGAGGTGAAAGAAGGGCCGGTCTGGTGAGGAAAAATGAAAAAAGCCGTCACAGCTCTGCGGCAGAGCCATGACGGTCCGGGCTGCAGAAAGCAGCCGTTCACTGTTCAGAAGAAATTTCGCCTTATGCCAGATAAAGCGCTCTGCGCGGCGAGCACCCTCTGGAGGATACCGGCTTTGTTATTCGGCATACCAGGAATCTGTAACAAAGTCCACAGTCAGGCTGTCCTGGAGTTTTTTCAGAACTTCCTTTACATAGGTGTTCAGATTCATGGATTTTTCTTTTCCGATCCGGTAGTCCATATCGGCGTTAAAATAATTTTCACCGCCCACGCTGTAGCCGTCAAAACCGGCGCAGGATACGCGGGAAACCCCTGTCTTTACGAGGACGTTCAGGAGCATGACAAAGGAGTTGTCTATGATTTCCGCATTCCTGTCGATGAGAGAGTTGTAGTTCAGGGTGTAATCAAAGCTGCCCTTTACATTGGTCACATTGGAGGTGGCGATTACCTTTACGATAGAGCCGCCCTGCTGCTTCAGCTCTAAGAGCCGTGTTCCCAGCTGCACGTACCGCCTGGAATTGCTCAGGAAGGCGAAATCCACGGGGATATCATCCGGGATATAGTTAACCGAGATGACAATGGGATGGTTTTCGCGGATGAACTGGTCAATGCGGCTCCTCTGAAGCTCCATATTCCGCCCAGGACCCAGGAGAAGGAGAGTTTTTCCTGCCCACTGGTCGGACAGCTTTTTTAAGTCCTCCCCGTCGCTGCACTCCATATTCTGATAGCTCAGATACAGGCTTTCAATATAATCTTTGTCGTACATGAGCTTTTTCTCAGGTTCAATCCGGTCGAGAATTACATTTAAGGATTTCAGGGACAGCGTGTGCTTGTCCATCAGGAATTTGACGTAGTTTGGATGACAGTTGTTGGAAGCCGCAATATAGAAGAAAAGACTGTAGCCCCAGGGACTTTTCTCGAAAAACGGCATAATATTGATGTCGATGGCCTCTAACATCTGGCTGGTGTCATAGGATTTTCCGTAGAGGGCGTTCATGTGCATGGAAATCAGCTCAATGGGAAGATTTCCGGCGCTCTTTCCCATGCCGTAGAGAGAGGCGTCCACGAGAACCGTGCGGTCTACCGGCTTGCTCAGCATTTCCATGCTGTTGGCATATGCCATCTGGAAATTGTTGTGGGAGTGGTAGCCGATGGAGATCTCGGGATTTAAGTTGTGGTCGAGGATCTCAAAGTAGTGCAGAAGGCTGCTCTGGTGCAGAAGTCCGTAGGTATCCACCATGGAGAGGGCGTAGGGATTCAGCTCGTTGACCAGATCGATGAGATCGAGAAGTTCTCTGTCAGAATAGCTGGTGATGGAGACGGCCTGCACGAATACCTGGTAGCCAAGAGCCTTCACCTGGGTGCAGAAGGCCAGGGCTTCTCTCATCACCTGCTTTTTGAAAATTACACGGATGCCGTCGAGACAGCTCTCGCTGCAGGGAGAGAGGTGCTCGATGGAGCAGGTTCCGTAATCGATCATGCCCACCAGCATGGTGCTGCCCTTGTCCAGATGACCGAACAGGCGGTCTGCGCTGGCAGTGTCGGGCATGATTGTGCGGTTTCTGTCAAAGGGACGCCGTTCGTCTAGAAAGCCGATCTCGAGAATGTCGACGCCTGAGCTGATCAGGCGCTCGAAGATGCTTACCATGCTGTCGTGTCCAAAGTTCCAGTCATTGACATAGCCTCCGTCGCGGAGGGTGCAGTCAAGAAGTTTTACCTGTTTCATGTATGTCTGTCCTTTCTTCAGATACTATTATAGATGTGCCGCTCCGAGAAACTCTGCGATCTCGGACACCCGGTCTGCCGTAAACACGGGGGAGTAGCGTTCCTCCCACTCTTTTTTTGTCTTGGGGCCAAAGCCGAAGGTGACAGCCATGAAATCAGTGCCGGCTGCCTTCGCTCCGCCTGCGTCGGAGGCGGTATCCCCGATGAGAAGCGCTTCCTTCGGGGAAAGATTCAGTCCGTCGAGACATTTGTGCAGTACATCAACCTTCTGCATCTTGCTGGCAAAATCGCTGCCGCAGATGAGATCACAGCGCTCTGCGATGCCGAAATGTTCGAGGATCGTGAGGGCATAGTCCTCCCGCTTCAGAGTGGCCACCCCGATTAAAAATCCCTGGCTCTTCAGGCGCTCGAGAAGAGGGAGAATTCCGTCATAGGGGCGCGCCTTGAGGAGATCCACATTCTTATACTGGTCGCGGAACACTGCCGTGGCCCGGTCAGCCTCGGCGTCATCCAGTCCGTAGTGTTCCATCAGGGAACGCTTGACCGGAGGGCCGATAAAGGTCAGAAGTGTTTCCTCGGGAAGCTCCCTGTAGCCCATGGTTTTTATGGTGTGACGGACGCTGGATAAAACCCCCTCGGAAGTGTCGAGAAGGGTACCGTCCAGGTCGAAAATAATTCCTCTGTACATGTGGTTTAGTCCTCCGTAAAATAAAATCTGTGTGAGGGGAAGCCGCCTGAAACGGCAGCTCCCACTCAGCCGGATGTGAGCATCCGGCTGACCTCGGCCAGATCCTTTCTCGTGTCCACGGACAGAGAAGGATGGCCTGTATCGACGAAAAAGACGGGAACGCCTTTTTCCATAAAGCGCAGCAGATCACATTCCTCGATGGTTTCAAGGATTCCCCTCGGCGTTTCCTCAAAAAAGCGAAGGGCTTCCCGGGTGTAGACGCCGATACTTGCAAATTTCCTGTAGGTGAAATTTAAGCTCCCCTTGGGATAGGGGACGGGAAATCTCGAGGTGTAGAGTCCCACGCCGAAATCTCCGCATACCACCTTGATGTTGGTGGTGTCCATAGCCTCTGCCGGCGAAGAGACAGGCGCCATGGCGTTTACCACAAACAGGCCGGAGCGGACGCCTGCGGCAAGCTCCTCCCTTCCGGGGAAAAGCGGCTCTGGGGACTGGATTAGCTTCAGGGCCCGGCGGACGGTGGAGTCAATGTCACTGCCGGTCAGAAGAGGTTCATCCCCTCCGATCATCACGTGGAGGCTGGCATCCGTTTTCTTTGCTGCCTCACAGAGACGGGAGGTGGGATTTTCATGATCCGGGCTGGTCATCAGGACGGGGATTCCCTCCTGGCGGCAGGCTTCCTCGATCAGCGGACTTTCAGTGGCCACAAAAAGCTCCGTCAGCAGCCGGGAGCGGGAGGCCTGCTCAAACACCCGAAACAGCATGGGACGCCCCTCCAGCATAGCCAGAGGCTTTCCGGGAAAACGGGATGAGCCGTACCGTGCCGGGATAATGCCTGTAATTTTCATAAAATTTACCAGCCTTTCTCAAAATCTTATTTCATTATAAAAAGAATCATGGTAAAACACAAGACAAAGTGGCAAAATACCGGAAATATCGGAGAAATGTAAGAAAAAGTTTAATAGGCATTTACGGGAAAGTGTGATATACTGAGCGTGGGTTTTCAGAAACTTAATACTTTGTTAACATAACTGTAAAATATATAGCCTGTGTAAATTTCAGGAAAAGAAACGGAAAAAATTTACAAGCTGCAGGGAAATAAGAAGAGAGTGAGGAGAAGCGCGAATGCGGATAAAGGTATCCAATTATATTGCAAAAAAGCTGCTGGAGGCAGGCATTACCGATGTGTTTATGATAACCGGAGGCGGCGCCATGCATCTGGATGATGCCCTGGGACACCAGGAAGGGCTGAACTGTATTTTCAATCACCACGAGCAGGCTTGTGCCATGGCGGCAGAGGCCTATGCGAGAGTGCACGGCAAGATTGCCGCCGTCTGTGTGACCACGGGGCCGGGAGGAATCAACGCCATGACAGGAGTGGCGGGAGGCTATCTGGACTCTATTCCCATGTTTATCGTGTCAGGGCAGGTGCGCTACGACACCATGTCCAGAAGCACGGGACTGCATTTGAGAGCTATGGGGGATCAGGAGTTTGACATCACCCGCTCTGTGGCCAATATGACGAAATACACGGAAATGATCATTGATCCCATGAGAATCAGGTTCTGCATGGAGAAGGCGCTGTATCTGGCATACGCAGGACGTCCGGGTCCTGTGTGGCTGGATGTGCCGTTGAATGTCCAGGCAGCCGAGGTGGAGACAGATGACCTGGTAGGCTTTGACAGAGAGGATTATGAGGCAGGAGGAACAGGCTGGGCCTGCGAAAGCGGCGCCGAGATCCCGGAGGATACAGCCGGAAAGGGAGAGTACCGCGCTCTGCTTCCGAAAAAGGTGACGAAGGAAACAGCCAGGGAAATTGTGAGAAAGGTCAGAAGCGCCAGGAGGCCTGTGATCAATGCCGGAAACGGAATCCGGATCGCCGGCGCTCATGAGGTATTTATGCGCGTCGTGGACGCCCTGGGAATCCCGGTTGTGACGGGAGCCGACAGCATTGACTGTATCTGGGACGAGCATCCTCTCTACACGGGAAAGGGAGGAAATGTGGGAGATCGGGCAGGCAACTTTGCCATTCAGAACAGCGATCTGCTCCTCTCCCTGGGAAGCCGCCTGAGCT
This sequence comes from Clostridium sp. AM29-11AC, assembly GCF_003480545.1. Taxonomy (NCBI): domain Bacteria; kingdom Bacillati; phylum Bacillota; class Clostridia; order Eubacteriales; family Clostridiaceae; genus Clostridium; species Clostridium sp. AM29-11AC. Next base: position 95,857 of record NZ_QUJI01000010.1, on the reverse strand, counting down.
TCCGCCAGGTCGGATACAGGTTTGACACCTGGGCAAGGGAGGCCTACACGATTATCAACGACATCGATGCGGAGGAGCTCAAAAAGCCTACCCTCCATGTGGACATGCCGGTCCATGCAGACGTAAAAGATCTGCTGGAAACCATAGAGGAGGTTCTTAAGGAGGATGAGAGCCTCGCAAGGGACGCCATGGACGGAGAGATAAGGAAGGCACAGGATGCCTGGGTGGAAAGATGCCAAAACTGGAAGAAAAAGTATCCGGTCGTATTAAAGCGCCACATGGAGGGCGGCACGGAGCATGAGGCAAACGTATATGCCTTTGCCCATGAGCTGAGCGCAAGACTTCTGGAGGACCAGATTGTGGTTGTGGGAAACGGCTCTGCCAACGTGGTCTGCGGCCATGCCAATATTATGAAGAAGGGGCAGCGGTTTATCTCCAATTCCGGGATCGCGTCCATGGGCTATGGCCTTCCGGCCTCTATCGGCGCCTGCATTGCAGACCATACCCATGATATTATCCTTGTGACGGGAGACGGAAGCATACAGATGAACCTTCAGGAGCTTCAGACGGTAATCGGAAGATGGCTTCCCATTAAAATCTTTGTGATCAACAACGGCGGCTACCACTCCATCAGACAGACGCAGAAGAATTTCTTCGGCGAGCCCCTGGTGGGAGTGGGCGTGGACAGCGGAGATCTGACCTTCCCCAGCATGGAAAAGCTGGCCTGGGCTTACGGCTTCCCCTACGTTTCCATCCGGGGAAACAGGGAGCTGGACGAAAAGCTGGAGGAGGCGCTGGCTATTGACGGTCCGGTGATCTGCGAGGTATTCGTGACCATGGACCAGAACTTTGAGCCCAAGTCGGCTGCCAAGAAGCTGCCGGACGGAACGCTGGTGTCCCCGCCTCTTGAGGATCTGGCGCCCTTCCTTTCCGACGAGGAGATGGATGAAAACATGATTATTGAGCGGATCAAAAAATAAGAGGACGTATCAGTTTGGAGGACAGTTATGAGGATAGTTGCTACAGGGGCCACGAGCTTTGTGGGAAGCGGGGCAGTGAAGGCTCTGCTTGACCGGGGGCACGAGGTTTACGCGGTACTCAGAAAGGGCTCTGTGAAGGCAGACAGGCTGCTTACGGATGGAAAGCTGCCGGACGGTCTGGTGATTCTCGAGGAGGATCTGGGACATCTGGATCAGCTTGCCGGAAGAATCCCGGAGCCCTGCGACGTGTTTCTCCATATGGGCTGGAAGGGCGCGGGAAGTGATTCCCGTGCCGCTTTGGCCATTCAGGAGGAAAATGCCCGGGACGCCCTTAAGGCTGTGGAGGCTGCAAAGGCTCTGGGCTGCAGACGGTTTCTGTTTACCGGCTCTCAGGCAGAGTATGGAATCCATGATTCCCTGATGGGGGAGGATGCCGAGTGCAGACCTACCTCCCCGTACGGAGCCGCGAAGCTGAGGGTGTGCAGGGAGGCGCCTGCCCTCTGCCGGGAGCTTTCCATGGATTACGGACATGCAAGAATCTTCAGCACCTATGGGCCGGGAGATCACCCCTGGTCCCTTCTCTCCACCTGTGTGAAGACCTTTCTCGCAGACGGAGTGATGGAGATGGGAGACTGCACCCAGATGTGGAATTTCCTGTATATCGACGATGCGGCCCGGGCTATTGCCGCGCTCTGCGAGTACAGAGGAAGCCTGATGGAGCAGGGGAGCGTGTTCAATCTGGGCGGTCCCATGGAGGAAACCAGGCCTCTCAGGGAATTTGTGGAGACAGTCCACGAGATGTGCCAGGGGAGGGGAACCTGTGTCTACGGTGTGAGAAAGCCCAACGCTGAGGGCGTGGTGAACCTGATTCCAGACATTTCAAAGATGGAGCGCGTCACTGGGTGGAAGCCGGCAGTCCGTTTCCGGGAGGGAATGGAGGCTGTGCTTCAGAAAGCAGTCCGCTTATCTTAAGAAAAATGTCCCTTGTAAAATAACGGGGGGAAGATTAGAATAGATAAATAATCTGATTGGATATGCCGGAGAACTGAAAAACAGGACAGGAAGAGAGAATAGTTTGCGATGAAGAAGATCAGCATTTTAATTCCATGCTATAATGAAGAGGAAAATGTGGGGCCGATCAGCGAGGCCGTGGTGGAAACCGTCACCAGGGATCTGCCGGAGTATGACTACGAGCTGGTATTTATTGACAATGATTCTACGGATCAGACCAGGCCGATTCTCCGGGAGTTGTGCAGGAAAAACCCAAAGATCAAGGCGATTTTCAATGCAAAAAATTTTGGACAGTTCAATTCTCCCTACTACGGGCTTTTGCAGGTGACAGGCGACTGCGTGATCAGCATGGTAGCTGATTTCCAGGATCCGGTGGAGCTGATTCCAAAGTATGTGCGGGAGTGGGAAAAGGGCTATAAGATTGTAATCGGCATCAAGACGGGCAGCAAGGAAAATCCTATTATGTACAGTCTCAGGAGCTTCTATTACAGGCTGATTAAGAAGCTCTCCGATGTGGAGCAGATTGAGCACTTTACTGGTTCCGGGCTCTATGACAGGGATTTTATCGAGGTGCTCAGAAATCTTGACGATCCCACTCCGTTTCTGCGGGGAATTGTGGCGGAGCTGGGCTATAAGAGAAAGGAAATCCCCTATATCCAGCCTCAGAGAAGAGCGGGCAAGACCCACAATAACTTTTATAAGCTATACGACGCGGCCATGCTCAGTATAACCTCCTACACAAAGGTGGGGCTCAGGCTTGCGACGATTTTCGGAAGCATCTGCGCCGGAATCAGCATAATCGTGGCCTTTGTCTATCTGGTGCTGAAGCTCCTTCACTGGAACGATTTCCCGGCAGGCATGGCTCCTATGTTGATCGGCATGTGCTTTCTGGGCTCTGTTCAGATTTTCTTTATCGGGCTTGTGGGAGAGTACATTCTTTCCATCAACGCCAGGGTGATGAAGCGTCCTCTTGTGGTGGAGGAGGAGAGAATTAACTTTGGCACAGACACCGGGACGAATCCGGCGCAGCAGGAAGAGCATTCAAAAGAGGACGGGCAGGTCCCTGCAGCCGCAGAGCCCACAGACAGCGATCCTCAAACAGCAGAGCGTTCGGGCGCAGATTCTGACAGGACAGGAGATAATGCATGAAATTTAATGTAGATGTAGTGAGAATACGCGAAAATTCCATACAGCTGAACGGATGGGCCATCGGAAAGACGCCGGACGCGAAGATCGCCTACGACGTGGAGGATGGAGACCACCTCCATCTGGATCATAAGTATGTGGCCACCAGGCGGGACGATGTAAGCCAGATCTATTTTGGAAGCGTCCTGGATAGGGAGTTTGGATTTGACATCCAGTTTCCCTACGAGCGGGGGAAGGAGTACTACCTGGTGATCCGCGGGGAGGGGCGCAGAATCCGCGTAAAGTACAACGAGGAGCTGATCGCAAAGCGCAGCAGCGTCGCCCACAAGAAGATGCAGAAGATAAAGGATCTGATGAATATGGAAACCGTCCGGGTGGCCTATGATTTCTGGAAGGAGAACGGACTTCGGGCGCTGATCAAAAAATCTAAGCACAAGATCCAGGGGATTGACAATGACTACGACTATGGAGAGTGGTATGAGCTGACCAAGCCCACAGAGGAGGAGCTTTCTGAGCAGAGAGCGACCGTATTTGAGTATATGCCCAAGCTCTCCATCGTGATTCCGGCCTACAAGACGCCGGAGCGGTATCTGAAGGAGATGCTGAATTCCATTCTTGCCCAGACCTATGAAAACTGGGAGGTATGCGTGGCAGACGGAAGCCCGGCGGGAGAAGGAATCGAGAGGGTGCTCAGGCGGTACGCGGAGAAGGATCAGCGTTTTAAATATGTGATTCTGGGGGAGAATAAGGGAATCTCCGGGAACACCAACGCTGCCATGGACATGGCAGTGGGGGATTTCATCGTGCTGGCGGATCACGACGACACGCTCCCGCCGCATGCGCTTTTCGAGGTGGCGAAGGCCATCAACGAGCATCCGGGAGCAGATGTGATCTATTCTGACGAGGACAAGATGGATATGGACGGCGGCGCCCTCTTCGATCCCCACTTCAAGCCTGACTTCAATATCGATCTGTTAAGGAGCGTCAACTACATCTGCCATCTGTTTGTGGTAAGCCATGATCTGGCGGCCCGGGTGGGAGGATTCAGGCAGGAATTTGACGGCGCCCAGGACTATGACTTTATTTTCCGCTGCACGGAGGGAGCCTCAGAGGTCTGTCATATCCCCAAGGTGCTGTATCACTGGCGCTGCCACCAGAATTCCACCGCCAGCAACCCGGAGAGCAAGCTCTATGCCTTTGAGGCAGGCTCGCGGGCCATTATGGCCCACTATAAGCGGGTGGGCATTGAGGCTGAGCGTGTGGAAAAGGGAGTGGACTACGGAATCTACCACTCCATCTACAAAATCAAGGGCGAGCCTCTGGTGTCAGTGATCATTCCAAACAAGGATCATAGGCAGGATCTGGATCTGTGCATCCGCTCCATAAGCGAGCGGGCCACCTACAAAAATCTGGAGTTCATCGTGGTGGAGAATAACAGCACCGAGCCGGAAACCTTTGCCTACTATGAAAAAATTCAGAAGGAATTCCCCAATGTCCGCGTGGTAAGGTGGGAGCGGGAGTTCAACTATTCCGCCATTAACAATTTCGGTGTGACCTTTGCAAAGGGCGAGTACCTGCTCTTCTTAAACAACGACACGGAGCCTATTGAACCGAAATTTATCGAGGAGATGCTGGGTCTGTGCCAGAGGGACGATGTGGGAATCGTGGGAGCGAGACTTCTGTACCAGGATGACACCATCCAGCACGCAGGCGTGGTGGTGGGGTTCGGCGGCATTGCCGGACATACCTTTATCGGCCTTCACAAGGCTGAGAACAGCTATTTCCACCGGGCCATGAGCACTCAGGACTACAGCGCCGTGACGGCAGCCTGCATGATGAGCAAAAAGAGTATTTTCCAGCAGGTAGGGGGATTTACAGAGGAGCTTGCCGTGGCGTTTAATGACATTGACTACTGCATGAAGGTAAGGGCAGCGGGAAAGCTGGTGGTCTACAACCCTTACGCTCTTCTCTATCACTATGAGTCCAAGTCCAGAGGACTTGAGGACACGCCGGAGAAGATTGCCAGATTCAACCGGGAGATCCGTATTTTTGCCGACCGCTGGCCGGAGATTCTTGAGAAGGGAGATCCCTACTACAATCCGAACCTGACTCTCAGAAAATCCAACTTTGCCCTCAGGGATTTAAAGAAAGAGGGCATCGGAGAGCCATATAAATTAGAGGTTTAGAGGCGGTTTTGAGAGCAAAAGAGGGAAAAACATGACAGCTACGACGACGGTAATTATTCCAAACTACAACGGAATGAAATTTTTGGAGCCCTGCTTAAAGGCCCTTCAGGCGCAGACCTATCAAAACTTTAAGATCCTTGTGGTGGACAACGGCTCCACCGATGGGAGCGCCCAGTGGCTTGAGGAGCGCGGGATCGATACAATCTTTCTAAAGGAGAACACCGGCTTTTCCGGGGCTGTGAACACCGGAATCCGGGCGGCAGATACGCCCTATGTGATCCTTTTGAACAATGACACAGAGGCAGATGAATACTATGTGGCGGAGATGGTGCGGGCCATTGAGCGCTCACCGAAGATCTTTTCCGTCAGCAGCCGCATGATACAGATGTACCATCCGGAGCTGATGGATGACGCGGGGGATATGTACTGCATCCTGGGCTGGGCCTACCAGAGAGGAGTGGGGCAGAGCGTCAGGAAATACGGCCGTTCCCGCCGTGTCTTTTCGGCATGCGCCGGGGCGGCTATCTACAGGCGGGAGGTGTTCGAGAAAATCGGCTACTTCGATGAGATGCATTTCGCCTACCTGGAGGATCTGGATGTGGGCTACCGGGCCAGAATCTTCGGATACGACAATGTATACTGCCCGGCGGCCATTGTGCGCCATGTGGGAAGCGGAACCAGCGGTTCCAAATATAATTCTTTCAAAGTGAAGCTGGCGGCCAGGAACAACGTATACTTAAATTATAAAAATATGCCTGCCCTGCAGCTTCTCATCAACGCAGTTCCGATTGGTCTTGGAATTCTCATAAAGAGAGGATTTTTTAAGAAAATTGGGTTTGAAAGGGACTATATGGAAGGTTTGAGAGAAGGATTTGCCACTGCCGGGAAGTGCAGGAAGGTAAAATTTTGCAGAGAACATCTGAAAAACTATCTTTTAATTGAGATGGAGCTGATCGCAGGCCTTTTTATCTATACATGGGAATTCGCGTCAAGAAAGCTTTCTGCGAAGGCCGGGCAGACAGCAGCCCCAATGGGGCAGGACAATGCAGCGCCGGCAGCAGGCTGCAGAGACGACGCGTAAGTACAGTCAGTTAGAATGCAAGGGGATGATGAACCAATGAATTATGATGGAGATGACGAGTTAGAGCGTATGCGCTTAAGAAGGCAGCAAAGACGCGAGGCCCGTCAGAGCCGGGAGGAGACCGGGAGAGCAGGTTCCTACCGGGAAGATTTTAATACGGAGGACAGCCGCAGGAGCACCTCAGGAAGAGAGCATGGCAGGAGCCCGCAGGCGGCGAGATATACCTCTGATGAATTTGGAGCGCAGTACGGCACTCATGAACGCAGCGGCCATGGAGCCAGAGAGCGAAGCCGCAGAGAGCAGGATTATGCAGAGCGCGGCCATCGCGCAGGAAGCCGTACCTATCGGGAGGAGAGCAGGCCTGGAACAGAGGGAAGGCGCTCCCGGGGGGAGGCCGGTTCCCGGACAGGCGGGCAGGAGCAGAGAACTTCCGGGTCCGCATCCTTTCGCTCTGGATATAACGGCCCTAAAAGCAGCGCAGGGGGCCGCAAAGGAAGAGGAGGCCGCGGAGGGCGCAGAGGCTTTGCCGGTTTGGATCGGAGAAAAAAGATCCTTGTCATTGCAGGAGGAGTGATTCTGGCCCTGATTCTTCTGGCAGCAGCAGCCCTCGCCTATGTCAACCACGCGATTTTCGGAAATATGCAGCAGCTGGACTTTGATGAAAAGAAGGTTCAAAATGTAAACCTGAGCGATGATCAGCTTGCACAGATGAAGGGGCACTGGATGGTTGCCTGTTTTGGCGTGGACTCGCGAGCGGAAAACGGAAAGATGAATGTGGGCAAGGGAAGCAATGCCGACGTCAACATGATCTGCAGTATCGATATGGAAACAGGAGAGATCAAGCTGGTTTCCGTATTCCGTGATACATACCTGAATATCAGCGACAAAAACACCTATAATAAGATTAACGCCGCATACGCAATCGGAGGTCCTGAGCAGGCTGTGGCGGCGCTCAACAAAAACCTGGATCTCAATATTACCCAGTATGCAACCTTCAACTGGAAGGCCGTGGCCGACGGAATCAATATTCTGGGAGGCGTTGATATTGAGTTAAGCGAGAACGAGCGCTCCTGGATCAATGCGTACATCACAGAAACAGTTAATGAAACAGGAATCGGTTCCCACCAGATCGAAAAGGCCGGTCTCGTCCATATGGACGGCGTTCAGGCTGTGGCTTACGGAAGAATCCGCTACGGCGATACAGACTATGCCCGTACAGAGCGGCAGAGAATTGTCCTTCAGGCAGCTTTTGACAAAGCAAAGACAGCAGACTGGGCGACAATCAACAACGTAATCCAGACGGTAATGCCTCAGCTGGCTACAAATATAGAGATGACAGATTTGATCCCTCTTGCCAGAAATCTGAGCAAATTCCATATAGGAGATACAAAGGGATTCCCGATGGCCAGAGGAGAGGCAAACATCGGAAAGAACGGTGACTGCGTCATTCCGCAGACACTGGAATCCAATGTTGTGGAACTTCATCAGTTCCTCTTTGGAACAGAAAATTACCAGCCTTCGTCCAAGGTTCAGTCTTACAGCAGCCATATTTCGGAGGTGTCCGGAATGTACAATGAGGGAAAATCCATTGACCACGTTCCGGTTGACCAGGGATTAAATGCAAGCTCCTATATCAAGGCAAGGCAGAAGCGGGCGGCTGAGAAGGCGGCCGCGGAGCAGAAGGCCAGGGAAGAGGCTGAGGCTGCCCAGAAGAAGAAAGATGAGACTACAGAATCTCTCCAGACAGAGACGCAGGCAGAGACAGCAGACTACTTCGGTGACTGGAATGAAGAGGATTGGGACGAATTCTGGGGCGGAGGAAACTGGTATGATGACTGGGGAGATGAGGGAATCGGCAGCGATGACGGTGCCACAGGCCCAGGCGCTGAGGTGAGCGGCCCAGGGGCTGAGTCAGGAACGACAAAACCGGGAACCTCAAAACCAGGAACCTCAGCTCCCGGAAACAGTTCGAACAGCTCTTCCGGCAGCTCTCAGACGAGTCCTGGAGGAAGTACATCTGATAAATCTTCCCAGGATGAATCCTCTGGCGCCGCTCAGGGCAGCTCTGGCTCAGAAAACGGCTCTTCTGGAAGCAAACCCACCAGCCCGGGAAGTTCCGGTTCAGGCACATCCGGCCTGACTCCTGACTCACCGGCAGGAGGAGCAGGAACAGGAAATCAGGGCAGTTCTGATACAAACACTTCCGGCGGGCAGGCAATCTCTGATCCGCCGGAACAAGAGCAGGAGGCCGCAGGACCTGGGGGAAGCGCAGGGCCTGCCGGCCCGGCTGCCTGATGCCTTTGCAGAAGGGGCCAGAGCGGCAGAATCAGGTGAGATACTATGATAAAAGATAATCAGAAGCGGCTGAACCGTTTTCATGTAGTTTTAGATGCATTGGTAATCATGGCATCCTACTGGCTGGCATGGTTCGTGAGCCTTGTGCTGAGTCCTGACGTAACGGCTCACAACAGGGAAGTGATGGCATGGGTGTATATACTGGCGCTGGTGCTGATCGTTCCCGCGTATCTGATCCTCTACGCTTTCTTTCATCTGTATACGCCGAAAAGGGTACAGGGAAGAAGGCAGGAGTTTGCCAACATTGTAAAGGCCAACACCATAGGCGTGCTGGCTATTGCGCTGGTGCTGTATCTGAACGGAAAGAATGAATATTTCATGAACTTTTCCCGTCAGATGGTGGCCTGCTTCTATCTGTTTAATATTGTCCTGGAATTTCTGGAACGCAATTTTATACGCCGCGCACTGCGGAGTATGCGCTCCAGGGGATATAATCAGAAGCACATCCTTCTTGTGGGATACAGCCGCGCAGCGGAAGGATTTATCGACCGGGTGTGTGCAAATCCAGAGTGGGGATATAATGTCAGGGGTATCCTTGATAATCACAGGGAATGGGGAACAGAGTATAAAGGGGTCCGCGTAATAGGCACCACCGATGAGCTGGATGCGATTCTGGAACTCAATTCCCTGGATGAAATTGCAATTACTCTGGGGCTTAACGAATACGGGAATCTGGAACAGATAGTGGCTTCCTGTGAGAAGTCAGGAGTGCATACAAAATTCATTCCTGATTACAACAATATGATCCCCACGCTTCCCTATATGGAAGATCTGCAGGGACTTCCGGTCATCCACATCAGGCATGTGCCGCTGACAAGCCTTACAAACGCTACGATGAAACGGCTCATAGACATCTTCGGGGCGCTGGTGGCCATTGTGCTGTTCTCACCTGTGATGCTTGCTGCGGCGATAGCCATTAAGCTCACTTCGAAGGGGCCGGTGATTTTCAGCCAGGAACGGGTGGGGCTCCACAATAAGCCTTTCAAAATGTATAAATTCCGCTCCATGCAGGTACAGCCCCCATCCCAGGAGAAGAGCAGGTGGACGACTCCGGGAGATCCCCGTGTTACTACAGTAGGAAAGTTTATCAGGAAGACGAGCATTGACGAGATGCCGCAGTTTTTCAATGTGCTGAAAGGCGATATGAGCCTGGTTGGGCCAAGACCGGAACGCCCCTTCTTCGTAGAGAAGTTTAAGGAAGAAATTCCGCGATATATGGTCAAGCACCAGGTGCGTCCGGGTCTGACGGGCTGGGCCCAGGTCAACGGATACCGGGGTGATACCTCCATTGTCAAGAGAATCGAGCACGACCTGTACTATATTGAAAACTGGACTCTGGGATTTGATTTTAAAATTCTGTTCCTTACTGTATTTAAGGGATTTATTAATAAGAATGCATATTAAGGCGTGATTTTGGGCGTTATTTGGCCAAAGGAAAAGCCAGCCGCATTCCGGGACAAAGCTCCCGATAGGAGAGGCGCAGGCGCTGCTGCAGGCGGCCGCGCAGAAATGCTGTAAAGAATGAGGAAGCTACATGAGGTATGAGGATGAAATCGACCGTTCCAGACGCCGGCAGAGCCGGGGAAGGGATACGGTTAAGCGTTCGGGCAATAAAAAACCGGCGTCAAACCGCCAGAAAGAGCTGACGCTGATTACGGATTCCTTCAAGGAGGATGCGCGGCGCAGGTCAAAAATGAATGAGAGCAGCTATGAAAGGCCGAAGAAGGCCTCATCGCGGGCAAAATCCTCCAAAAAGGAGGGGAAGGAGAAAAAGAAGGCAGCCGCCCAGTCCGGGCAGCCTTCCTTCTACCGTGCGGCGGCTAAGAAGAAGGCTCAAAAGAAGAGAAGAAAAATTGCCACTGTCATTTTGGGAATTTTCCTCTTTTTAGGGATAGCGGCCTTTGCCGGCTATACGTATCTGGATATTAAGTGGAAGGGACTGACCCAGAGAGCAGAAGACTGGAACCCGGATGAATTAATCAACTTGGATATTTCTGAAGAAAAACAGGAGCAGATGGAGGGGTACTGGACTATCGCAGTCTTTGGGCTCGACAGCAGAAACGGTTCCGTCGGGAAGGGAAACAACGCAGATGTAAATATGGTCTGCAACGTGGATCTGGCTACAGGCGAAATCAAGATAGTATCCGTTTACCGTGACACATATCTGAATATCAGCGATAAGAACAGCTACAATAAGATTAATTCTGCTTTTCTTCAGGGCGGGCCGACCCAGGCCGTTAAGGCTCTGAATAAAAATCTGGATTTGGAGATTGACGACTACGCAGTATTTAACTGGAAAGCTGTGGCCGAGGCGATTAACATTCTGGGCGGTGTGGATATTGAGATTTCAAAAAAAGAATTCTACTATATCAATGCCTTCATCACAGAGACGGTGAAGGCCACAGGGATTCCGTCAAAGCAGCTTAAGAGCGCGGGAATGAACCACCTGGACGGTGTGCAGGCAGTAGCTTACGGACGTCTGAGGCTTATGGATACAGATTATCAGAGAACAGAGAGGCAGAGAAAGGTAATTTCCCTGGCCTTCGAAAAGGCAAAACAGGCAGACTGGGCTACACTTAACAATGTTATACAGACGCTTCTCGTGACAGAGCAGGATGTGGATACCAGTATTGAGCTGGGCGACATTGTCAAGATGGGCCGCGGAATTGCAAAGCTCCATCTGGGAGAGTCCATGGGATTCCCGTCAGAGCGCAAGGAAGGAAGAGTGGGAAGCAAAGGCGACTGTGTAATTCCCAATACGCTGGAGAGCAATGTGACAGAGCTTCACCAGTTCCTGTTCGGTGATGAGAACTATGAGCCCTCCTCTCAGGTAAAGACGATCAGCAATAAGATCCTGTCAGACTTCAGCGGAGGCGGAAGCTCAGGAAAGAAAAACGACACAGAAAAGACCACGGAGGCGCCGGAAACTACAGAGGCACCCAGCACGGAGACTTCCGGCGAGTCGGACGCCTACAGCGGAACCGGCTCCAGCCATGAATACTGGTATCCTTGGGAAACAGAGGGAAATGACGGAGCTACCGGGCCAGGACGGGAAACGAGGCCCCACCAGTCGGGACAGGAGTCATGGCCATATGGCGAGTCAAATTCCCATAATGGGTCCTATCCGGGAGAAAGTCAGGGAGGAGGACCGGGAGCTGAAACCAATCCGTCCCAGAGCGAGAGCGGGCAGGGCAGCAGTGATTCTGGAATTATTATCTATCCCGGAAGCGGGGCAGAGGAATCACAGGGCTCCATACCAAGACCCGGAACCGGCCAGGACACAGGCACAGGTACTGCTCCAGGCCAGGGAACCGGCATAACCGGAGGCAGTGGAAGCCAGGCTGGCAGCGCAGGAAGCGGTCAGGGCCAGAACGGCAGTTCTGCATACCCGGGAAGCGGAAGTTCTGAGCAAAGCCCTGTGCAGCCGGGGGGAAGCCAGACTTCACCGGGCGGTACAGTTCCTGGACAGAACACAGACACAGGAGTGATTATCGGTCCTGGCACAGGAAATTAGTGTGCAGGCTGATATGAGAGAAAAACCGGGCGCTGCAGAAGATACTTCTGCGGCGCCCGGTTTTTATTCTAAGGCAGAGCTGTTTTTCTGGAGATGCTTTTAGATAAACACTTCGGTCTCTGCACGTCTTGTATAGTTCTGTTCCAGCATGGACACATGGGACAGGAAGGCAGCATCGTCGAAATACTTTGCGTGCTGCGGACATTTTTTTACACAGGCCTGGCATTTAATGCAGATACCGGTGACCTGTGATGGATCCTCGGCACTTATGGAGCCCATGGGACAGACCTTGGCACAGATTCCGCACTGATCGCAGGCATCCATCCTGGTAAGGGGCTTTGCCTTTAAAAAGACAGCCGGTTTTCCGTCTGTACCCAGAGGTGTATAGTATGGGCCTACCGGATCATCGCCTCTCACCTGGACGGGAGCCGGAATTTCTGTCAGGCTTCCAGCTTTTTCAGCTGCCCGGTCGGCAAAGTCGTCGAGAATTTTCCAGTCCTCTTCGTCGGGTCTTCCTGGAGCAATCTGATCGGAAAAAACATGGCTGCAGGCCACACCGGCTCCGGCGATTGTGTGGAAACCGTTGTGTTCCAGCTCATTTCTGAGCTCAATTAAGCCGTTGTCGAAATTTCTGTTTCCAAAGGTGACAACCGGAACTGCCAGTGTTCCGTCTCCTTTGAAGAGGGTCTGAACTGCCGGAAGCATCTTGTTCGGAACACGCCCTGCATATACAGGAGTGCCAAATACAACTAATTCCGATGGGCCGAAATTCTGCAACTGTGTTCTGTTCTTCGGTAATGTAAAATCATAGGATTCCACAGAAACTCCAAGTCTTTCTGCAATCCTTTTTGCGATTCTTGTGACTACAGCCTCCGTGTTTCCTGTCGCACTGTAGTACACTGCCTTTACTGCCGTAATATTCATTTCCTTTTCTCCTTCTTATATATTTTCACCTGCCGGAACTCAGAGAGACTCTTTCTGACGCATACAGGAAGAGATACAGTTCCGATGCAGATTTGAGTGTGTGGGAATTCATCCGGCTTTCAGCAGTAAATGCTGAAACCGGCATGCGCAGATATAATGACTGCAAAGCAGTCATTATATCACAGGCACAGCCTGTGAGCGTCAGTCGCCGCTCGTCTCGTGTGAGCAAGCTCCCACAGGCTCGCTTGCGCTCATTATATCATAGATCTCACAAAAAAGCACTGTTTGCTCTGGAGTGATGTGCCATACTTGTTCGTGAAGAGTTCAGTTGCCTTGAATTTATCATGAACAGGGACACGATCAACTGGATTCTGAAAAAACTGAATACAGGAGGTCGAACATGGAACATTTACCAAAGAAAATCCATCACTACGGCATCAGCTATACGCTGGTGGGAGACTACTACATCCCCTATCTGAAGCTGCCGGAGGAAAGCCGCCCCATCGGGCGGTGGGGACGGATGCACAAGGCGTTTCTGCAAGAACACCGTCCCGGCCAGTACAATGAACTGCTTCTGTCGGGAAAACTCTGGACGTATCTTGCCGATCTGAACGAGCAGGCCGATGACCGGCTGGCGTGTATCATCTCGCAGATGCAGGCGGCGGAGGGCGTTAGCGAGGAACTGAAAATCTGTGATCAGCTGGCCTGGGTCGGAGCCATGAACAGTATCCGCATCCGGGCAGAGGAAATCATCCGGTCTGAGATGATTTATGTTTAAGGAGGTGCCTGTCTATGAGATACCGTATCGAATACGCCGATGGACGCTACTGTAACTTTGCAAACGGTAGGGCTGAACTGCTGAAATGGCTGAAACTGCTGAAGCAAGAGGAAATCTCCGACATCCGCAAAGTATATAAAAGCGGTGTGTCGGATTCCGTCTTGGAAACATACCGGAATTATATCCGTCCAGCATAAGGAGGGGCGCTTATGGGTACAGATATAGAAAAACTGGTTGATTTGATGATTCAGGAGCGGATGCAGAGCCAGTTCGCTAAATGGCGGGAGGCAGAAACCGGCAAGGAGAAAAAAGCTGACTACCTTCGCTTGGAAACCGAGTATGAAAAAGCGATCAGCGCATTGTCTGAGGAACAGAAGAACGCTGTAAGGCACTACTGCGATTCCATCTTCGATTCCGGTGCAGAAAGCGAATGCTTCTTTTACCGGCTGGGCCTCAAAGATGGCATCCGTCTTTGGAAATTTATGAAAAAGCTGATGAAAACGGTCAGCTAACGAATGTACAACAACATATTTTATTCCGCCCACATGGGCGAAAGCCGTCCAACGGTACAGGTTGGACGGCTTTTTCACTACCTACGTTTCTTCCGCTTGGGCGCATAGTACGGCTGCGGCTTGGCCTTCCCCCTCATGTTGTTGGGATTTTTGAGCATCTTTGACAGGCTCAGTATCCGCAGGAAAGCTGAGAAATCCTCCGAGGAAATCTTCTCGAAGGGTATCTGCATTCTGTCGCAAAATTCGTGGATTACCATTTCCTCTTGGCTGCCCTGTTCGAGCGCCTGTTCAAACTTTTCCTTGACGTCATCCAGCGTGGGCTGCGGGTCGGCGGTGGTCTTGTCCTTCAAGTGGGCTTCCCGTATATCCCGGACAATGCTGTCCAGGTCATCGTGCATGACGTGGCTGTAAAAGTCGCTTTCCTGCACCTGCCCCAGTTCCAGAGTCCGCACATAGAGGTCATCTTCTCCGGGCGCATATTTGCTGAGGACAGTCTGCCGGGTGGCCTCCATCACCAGATTCATCTGCTCCACCCGCATATTGGCGATCCGGTCGATACAGATTTCCATATCCACCATCAGCCGCCGGAAGTTCGGGTGTGTAGCCAGTTCGCAGAGAAGCCGGTTGTTAATCTTACCGCTCCGCAGAAGTTCAATCATCTCATCGTTCAAATGGAGCGACTGCACATCAGCGTTGGGAACCTCCTTGTTATCGGTTAGCCCCATCAGATAGTCGGCGGACACGCCGTAAAAATCCGCCAGTGTCGCAATCGCAAACGGGCTGATGTCCTTATAGTCATCGCTTTCATATTTCCCCAGAGCCGATCTGGACAGGCCGGTCTTCTCTGCCAGCTGTTCCAACGTCAGGTGCTTGTCCACCACCCGCAGGTCTTTGAGCCGCTCTGGGATTGACAGCTTTGTGTACATCCAATGCCCCCTCTCTCATTATTGTTTTTTCAGTGAATACACCCATTATAGCACGATTCCATAAGCGTGGAAATATGCGGATTTCGAGCGTTTTTCCAACGTCTTGGATATACGGGAGCAGCCCCCTTTTTTCGATAGAATGGTTCTTGCAGACAGGCACTGAACCTTGAAAATCGAATGACCGACTGCAAGGGGTATGACCTCCGGGGAAGTGACGCCAGGACAGAAATCGAGCGCACCAAAGAGGCCGATACGCCGGGAGAAATTCCGGGCAGGAGCGGCTTGCAGGCAGACCGGCGGACAGAAACAAGTTTATCATGCGGGGCGCATGGCTCCGCAGCAAAGAAATGGAGGAATATCATTATGAAACTGAGCATGAAAGAAAAGAAGATTCTCTATGCTTTCGCCTGTCCCAGCCACCACAACACGGTGACACGGCTGAAATGGCTGACGGCCCTGACGGTTGACCCGGAGGCGAAACGCCGGATGCTGGGGCTGGCCCGGAAGATGGAGACGGAGGTGGACGAAAGCTGGTATGAGGCTTTTTACCACCATCTGCGTATGGAGATGGACGAGTACCGCCGTCTCAAGCGCAGCCTGCGTGTGCTGAAATCTTACACTGATTATGAGGAGGATTTGTATGACGAAGCTGTCTAAGTATGAGAAAGAAACCATCATCAACTGGAACGAGGCGGAGAACCTTGCCAGCATCTACACTTTTAACGCCAGCTTGAAGCGCAGGCTGGCCGATTTCAGCCGGAAGTATCCGTTGCTGTGCCGGTTGGAGCGCAGCACGCCGGAGGGTAGCGTGACCTATGTATTGGACAAGTCCTGGCTGTCAATCCGGCTCATCCCGCCTTACAGCGAGGAACGGAAAGCCGCCGCCAGCGCCTACGCCAGAGAGCATGGCTTTCAGGTCTTGACACCGGAACAGAAAACCGCATGATTTCGGGGCGGTTTTGGCGGAAAAGTACAGCTCTGGAGCCGCTGTTTCGTCTGCCAAATTGTTCCGGGGTATTCGGTATCACGGGGGACGCCAACGGGAGAAATGCCGTGTCTGAGGGCGTTTTCCGTGATGCCGGGCGGGAGTACAGAGGGCGGCAAGCCCTTTGTGCCTGGGTGCAGGGGCGGCAGCGCACTGCTGGGGTCAAGGGGCAACGCCCATTGGGCGGGTACAGGGCGGCAGCGCCTGTGCGGAGTGTAGAGGCGGCGAGCCTTTACTCCGGTGTCCAGAGGTGGAAAACCTCGGCCCAGGGAAAGTTGATGCCTGCGTCAACTTGTACTGGGTATTACCTGACGCAAAATTCGCAGGATTTGCGGCTTCGCCGCCCCTTCCCCGGCCCCAGAACATCTTCGCAGGAAGGAGGAAATCTGTTTGAAACTGACACGACACAATGGACGCTCCGGCAAGCATGGCACCTATAATCCCCGCCACAATGACCGCCGGTTCGATGTGGAGAACAGCGAACACATTGACGCAGAACGGGCAAGGCAAAATGTCTACTGGGACTGCTACCGGGGCTTTACCACCCATGAGTTCCGGGAGAACCCGGAGCAGCCGGATTTCAGCTTTGAGGAAATCGAGCGGATGTATTACTACGAGCATTACGGCGGCTATGTGGAAGCTCAGAACGCCCGGAATGAGAAAACCCGGCACACCGAGCGCAACCGCACTGTGGAGGACTTGCTGAAAAACAACAAGACCTGCCCGGAGGAAAGTATCTACCAGATCGGCACGATGGGAGAATCCGTCTCGCCGGATACGCTCTTTTCCATCGTCAATGAGTTTTATCAGGAATTTGAGCGCCGCTTCGGTTCCCATATCCACATCCTGGACTGGGCGCTCCATCTGGACGAGGGGACGCCCCACATCCATGAGCGGCACGTCTTTGACTGTGAGAACCGCTATGGGGAACTGTGCCCCCAGCAGGAAAAGGCGCTGGAAGAACTTGGCATCCCTCTCCCCAACCCGGAGAAGCCCAAAGGCCGGAACAACAACCGCAAGCAGACCTTTGATGCGGTCTGCCGGACGATCCTGTTTGACATCGCCAGACGGCATGGGCTGCATCTGGATCAGGAGCCGTCCTACGGCGGGCGGGACTATCTGGAAAAACAGGATTATATCCTGATGAAGCAGAAGGAGCAGCTTGCGGCGCAGGAGCAGAAGCTGGAAGAACTGACGCTCAAAATCGAGGACGTGGAGACGCTGTTAGATGATGTTTCCGATGCGGCCTATGACAAGGCGGTGGAGGTCGTGACCGATACCGTCCGGCAGGAGACGCACAAGGAAGATATTCGTCTGGTGGAAGAATCGAAAAAATGGGTGCTTTCGCCGGAGCGCAAGGCTCCAAAGAAGGAGCGTGAGTACGCCGCTGCCCGTCTGGATGGGGTCATTAACAAGATTAAAAATGTCATGCAGACTGCTCTGGCGAAAATCCAGCGAACGCTGATGCAGCCGGAGGTCAAGCAGGCCGGGAAGGAGCAGGTCAAGAAGAAAGCCAAAGAATCCATTATGGATATGCTGGCAAAGGCAAAGATCAACGCAGACCGGGATAACCGGGAGCGTTGGGAAAGGGAGGGGCGGATTGCCCCTACAAAGAAACAGGATATGGAGTTATGAGGCGTCTGGTTTTCGGGATTCAGATGCCTTTTTCTCTGTCTGGAGGTGAGAAAATCGAATGTGTTTGAAGCGGTGAAGCAGGCTGTCCCCACAAGGCAGGCTGCGGAATCTTACGGAATACAGGTTGGCAGGAACGGGATGGCCTGCTGTCCCTTCCATGATGATAAACATCCCAGTATGAAGGTTGACCGCCGGTTCCACTGCTTCGGCTGTCAGGCGGACGGGGATGTGATTGATTTTACCTCCCGTCTGTTCGGACTGAACAAAAAAGAGGTGGCCTTGAAACTGGCGGAGGATTTCTCGGTCAGCTATGACGCCAAAGGCCATGACCCGCCCCGTAGGAGGCCGGTCAAGAGAAAAATCAGCGAGGAACTGCGCTGCCGGCAGGCAGAGCAGAAATGTTTCCGGGTGCTGTGCGATTATCTGCATCTGCTGGAACGCTGGGAGAAAGAATACGCCCCGCAGACGCCGGAGGAAACATGGAACCCGCTGTTTGTGGAGGCACTGCAAAAGAAACCGTACACGGAGTATCTGCTGGATATTCTGCTGTCCGGCAGTATGGAGGAACGTGCTTCCGTAGTCGCTGAGTATGGAAAAGAGGTGAGGAAGATTGAGCAGCAAATATCAGAGTTTACCGCCAGCCACCCGGCAGGCCGCCATGAGCGCAGCCGAAGCCTTAGCGCCGGAGCAGAGCGTTGACGAGGTTCGGGAAAGCCTCTCCGTCACGGAGAAAGGCCAGCCCGCCAACACCATCGGCAACTGCCGGACGGTGTTCTGCCATGACCCGCTGCTGCGGGACGCCATACGGCTGAACCTCCTGACTGACCGGGTGGACATCGTGCGGGATTTGGGCTGGCGCAGGAACACCAGCGCCCTGACGGATACGGACGTGAAGTACCTGCTTCTCTATTTTGAGCAGAACTACGGACTGACCAGCGAGAAAAAGATGACGGCTGCTCTGTCCATCGTGGCGAACGAAAACTGCTACCATCCCATACAGGACGTGCTGAACGGCCTTGTCTGGGACGGGACGCCCCGCATCCGCTCCTGTCTCCATCACTTCTTAGGTGCAGAGGTCAGCGACTATGTGGAGGAAATGTTAAAACACTTCCTGCTGGGCGCGATCCGGCGGGTGTTTTCCCCCGGCTCCAAATACGAGGAAATGCTCTGTCTGGTGGGCGGACAGGGGGCTGGCAAGTCCAGCTTCTTCCGTCTGCTGGCGATCCGGGACGAGTGGTTCTCCGATGACCTGAAAAAGCTGGACGATGACCGGGTGTTTTTGAAGCTGCAAGGCCACTGGATCATCGAGATGTCGGAGATGCTGGCCACCAGCAGCGCCAAAAGCATTGAGGAAATCCGCTCGTTTATCAGCCGCCAGAAGGAAACCTACCGGACGCCCTACGAGGCCCAGCCCAAAGACCGGCTGCGGCAGTGCGTGTTTGGCGGTTCTTCCAACACGCTGGACTTTCTGCCCCTTGACCGGGCCGGGAACCGGCGTTTCCTTCCCATCATGATTTACCCGGAGAATGCGGAGGTTCACATTTTGGAGGACGAGGACGCTTCCAGAGCCTACCTGTTGCAGGTCTGGGCGGAGGCCATGACGGTTTACCGCAGCGGGAAGTATTCCATGAAATTCAGCAAGTCCATCCAGCGGCAGCTTGTGGAGGTGCAGAAGGATTTCATGCCGGAGGACACCGAGGCCGGGCAGATACAGGGCTTTCTGGAACACTACACCGGCAGCATGGTCTGCTCCAAACAGCTATTCAAGGAGGCGCTGGGTCACACCTATGACGAGCCGAAGCGGTGGCAGCTTCACAATATTAACGAGATCATGAACACGGTGGTGACGGGCTGGAAGCCGTTCTCCAATCCGAGGATGTTCGCCGGATACGGCAGGCAGAAGGGCTGGGAACGGGATGTTTCCGGCAACGAACTGCTCGGCAACGAAGATAGATTTGTGGAACTGAGCGAGGAAGAATGCCGCCAGTTGGAGCTTCCGAAGGAGTGGATCGCCTGAAAACGGCGGTCTGTTGCCGGGATGGTTGTCAGTTGGTTGCCGGGTTCGTTGCCGGGGATTTCCCTGTCTGGATACGGGAAAAGCCAGTAAATAAGGGATATTTTAATATTTATCCTTATCTCCGGCAACGAAAGCAACGAGATTTTTCAAAAAAATTCACAAAGTAAGATTTACAGGCCAGACGGTAGTTTACAGGTTTTTGGAGGTTCGTTGCCGGACTTCGTTGCCGGTGCTGCCGTCCGGCCTGTCTCTCTATGGAGGTAGCCTATGGAAAAAAGCAAAAATCAGAAGAATAAAGTCCGTTTTGTGGTGGTGCGGGAGTTCTCCGGGGAGAAGTCCATGCGGGAAGCCTTTGAGCAGCTCATTGAGCGCCAGACCTGCGAACACTTCGAGGAATGGCGTCATCAGCGGGAAATGGCAGAAAAAGCTGCGTAAAAACGGTTGATTCAGGGACGGGGACATGGTACTATAATGGTATCGTGTCCCTGTTCATAGAAGGAGAACGCTATGAGCAGGAAAAAACAAGTCTATGAGAAAATCACCGCTCTCTACTGCCGTATCTCTCTGGATGACGGCGGCGACAATGAGAGTATGAGCATCAGCAACCAGAAACTCATGCTCCGGGACTTCGCAGAAAAGCATGGGATGTTCCAGTATGAGTATTATGTGGATGAAGGCTATACGGGCCGCAATTTCAATCGTCCCTCGTTCCAGCGCATGATCGCTGACATTGAGGCGGGGAAAATCGGCTGTGTCATCACGAAAGACCTATCGAGGCTCGGCAGGAATTATATCGAAGCTGGAAGCTATATCGAAATCTTTTTCCCCAAACACAATGTGCGCTATATCGCCGTCACGGACGGTGTGGACAGCCTGACCCGTCAGGAAATGGACATCACGCCCTTTAAGAATATTCTGAACGATATGTACAGCCGGGATATTTCCAAAAAGGTGCTGGCGGGACGCATGACCCGTTCCCGGCAGGGAAAGTTCTGCGGCGGGCAGCCGCCTCTTGGCCTGATGCGCGACCCGGAGGACAAAGGGCATCTGATCCTTGACCCGGAAACAGCGCCGGTGATCCGAAAAATCTATGATATGGCACTGGACGGCTGGGGCTGTATGCGGATCGCAAAGCAGCTCATGGATGATAAAATCCCCATCACCAGAGTAAAAAGCAATACAGAATGTGACGTGAACTACTATTCATGGGGGAGCGCAAGGATCAGCCATATCCTGCGGAATCCCTTTTATAAGGGCGCACATCTTGTCTGCCGGACACATCAGAAAGGCATCCGCTCCAACACTTATGACATTATCCCCCGTGAGGATTGGGAGGTCATCGAGGGCTGCCACGAAGCGATTGTGACGCCGGAGGAATGGGAACAGGTGCAGGAAATCATTGACCGCAGGCCCACCATTATGAAAGGCAACGCCTGCCCCTTCTATAACCTGTTCCACGGGCTTGTCTACTGCGCCACCTGCGGGAAGTCGATGCAGGTACGGTATGAAAAGGTCGGCAGAACCGGAAAGAACCGGTTCACCGGCGAAATGCGGGAGCCGATTGACAGGGCATACTATATTTGCCAGACCTACAACCGGCTGGGCAAGAACGCCTGTACCAGCCACAAGATTGAAGCAAGGGATTTGTATAATTTGCTGCTGAAGGATATTCAGGAATTGGCGGCGCAGGCCATGAAGGATGCCGATGCGTTCTACCAGCGGCTCAGCCGCCGGATGGAGCGCCAGTATCTGGTGGACGCTTCTCAGACGGAGAAAGAACGGAAACGGCTGGAAGCCAGGAATCAGGAAATTGACGGGATGTTTTTAAGCCTGTACACCGATAAGGCCAAAGGCATCCTGACCGAGCAGCGGTTTGTGAAGCTGACAGCGGCGCTGGAACAGGAGCAGGAAGCCAACCAGAAATGTCTGCACGATCTGGCGGTGATGCAGAGCCGGGCGGATGCGCAGGAAAGCGAAGTCCGCACCTTTATCAAGGAAATCCGGCGCTATGCTGCCATCGAGGAACTGGACGAGGCGGTGCTGAACCGGCTCATCAGCCGGATTCTGATTGGCGAGGTCAAAAAGGTGGACGGCCAAAAGGTGCAGGAAGTCAGGATCGTGTATAACTTTGTCGGGGAAATCCCGGAGATTGCAGCATAAATAAGGCTTAAGCCCCATAGGTACAGAATGCGGACCTATGGGGCTTAAGCTATGTACGTGGAAAATCAGTTTTATTAGGTAACGAAAATGACTACTGCTTATGATTTCTGTAGAAATATCCCCACACAAATTTTCCAATTACATTACCACGAGTGAGCAGGTTTTAGGAGATCCGGCAGTAGCATGGAGTGGAATCCTAAAATCTTATACCCGTTTCCACCGCCCAAAGAGAGATTTTTTGTAGTGCTTGCGCTCTTCATTGGCATCGTCAATACCGGACCGGTCTAAGAATTCCACGCCCATGGCAATATCCTGGGGCATCCCTAAGCCCTCGCAGTAGATGCGGCCTAAGACGTAAAGACTGCGGGGTTTATCTTTGGTTTCCCATGCCAGCCGGTATGCCTCCTGATAGTCCTGCGCCGTGCCGAAGCCATCCAGATAACAGTGGGCCAGAAATGGGTAGTCGAAGGTATTGCCCTTCAGGAGCTGCCTGGCCGTGGAAAAATACTCAAAGGCCTTGGCTCGGTCCTGAGAAATTCCAATGCCCAAAAACAGGCAAAGTCCCATCATATCGTAGGCATACCCATTATTTTCTTCTTCGATGGATCTCTTAAAATACTCGCAGGCTTTTTGAGGATCTTTCTCTACCCCCCTTCCATCGTAGAAGTCGATGCCGATTTCATACCAGAGGCCGGGCTGTCCCCCTTCGGCTGCCTGAAGTCTCCAGTAGTGTGCCTTTTCCTTTTCTCCGGCTTTTTCCAGGTCGTTGGCGTAGAAAATCTGGTGGGGCGGATAGCCCATTTCGGCGCCCATGGGGAAAATTTGGGCTGCTTTTTCCGGCTGGGGGGTCACATAGCCCTCATCCCCATTCCGGTAATAATGTTCCAGATTATTTCCTGCAAAGTATATGCCGCCTTTAAAAGCCCGCCAGAACCAGTCCTCGCATTTGGTAATATGTTCGATCATGTAGGAACGGAAGGCTTCCTGGCTGGGAAAGTCGTTTTGGCTTTTTTCCTCGATGGAAAGAAAATCCCACCAGAAATAGGTATTTCCTATGGTGTACTGACAGAAGGCCTCCCCTCCCGCCGCCTTGTCTAACACCTGTTTGAAGGCTTCCTTTAAGGTAATGGGAGATTTTTTCTGCCAGGCAGGGGTAAAGAGGCCGCTGCGCTTGGCCACCAGGATTCCTAAGGCGCTGCCCCGTTCAATGGAGCGGTGGAGCAGCTTCATCACTTTTTTGTCATCCACCGGAAAATGGTGTCCCGGCCATACATACTGATAGCCGCTTAGGCATCGGGCCAGCACACAGTCCGCATCTCCATCGCCGGCCTCAGAGGCCTTTAGCAGAAGGTTGAAGCCCTCCTGTCCTCGGTGAAGCCTGAGGCGGTTATCATAATAGATGTACTGTAGTGCGGCTTCTACGTCATCGCTGAAAAATTTTCCCATAATAGTCTCCTTTCAAGGTGAAATCTGTCTTTAGACGGAAAGATTCATGGCTGTTCCTGGTTAGAGTGAGCATCTGTTCCGAAAAGCAAAATTTCTCCGGCTTTTTTTAAAAGGATTGCATCGTCAAAAATAAGCTGCCGCTGTTTTGTAAGGGATTGTCGGACGGAGGCGTTGAACATACTGTGAGGGCGGTCCACTGCCACGTACAGGGCCATTCCTACAAAGGCAAGGGCAATCTGACAGTTTGCAAAATCCGCAAATCGGATGATCTGCTCTAGCATCCGGGGAGTGAGCAGATAAAAGGCGTTGTGCTCATCTGCTGCAAAAATCTCAAATCTTTGGTTAAATGCCTCATTTTCAGTCTGAATTTTGTAGGGAGCCGTGTAGCCTTTTAAGTTGGAAAGAAATTCTTTTTCAAAAATCTGCAGATGGCCAAAGCTCCATTTAAATTCATTAGGAAGGGAAAAGCGCATGACCTGACCGCTGAAAATCGTGCGGATTTCCGACTTTTTCCCATTGCGCTTTAAATACTGGGTAACAACGTCGCTATAGGAAAACGGTATAGCGTAAAGAGTTCCGGAAAGCTGGTCTTCACTTTTAAAATATTTATATTCTCCGCTGTTTACTACATGACTGTCGCGGATTTCGTTGTAGTCCAATCCGTTTTTGGGCGAATAGGACAGGTTGGAAAATCCGCCCGCTGTCTCCACGATCTGCAGCACATATGTACCTTTAAAAGCCTGGTTGAAGGTTTCATAAGTTGTCTTCACAAATAGATAATAGAGAAGGAGATAAATTCCCACGGCCAGAAGGGCAGGCAGGACAATCACTCCGGTAATCATTTCCTTGGGACTTTCCTCTAAATAAGCTATGCCGCTTGGGGTGGTCAACAGGAGAAAGAATAGAACGGAAGTGATAGCCAGGAATACTGTAGCTGAAAAAGCCGCGGCAAAATAGTAGCTCCTGCGGGACTTCTTCTGTAAGGCTTCTATTGTTTTTTCGTCCATTTCAGGCTCCTTTAGTCAAAATTCGCTTCAAAATTCCGTTTTTTCTCATCTGCTTCATAGAAAGCGGCCGGTTCCATGCGGCATAGGGAGGCGACAATGGCCCATGGAATGGTTCGAAGGGTTTGGTTGTACAAAGAAACGTTGGAGTTGTACAGACGCCTTGCGGCCTGTAAATGCTCTTCGGTCTGGAAAGCGGCCCGCTGGTACTGATCAAGGGAAATCCAGGAATTTAATAAGGGGTACTGCTCATAGAGGGCGTCGATTCCGGCGGTTACGCCATTTAAGTCGCGGTGGAGAGAGGCCAGGGCCTCTATTTTCTGGCTGACGGCTGAAGTCCTGCTGCGGTCTGCTTGGCGCAGCTGACCTTGGGAGTTTTGATTTTGACTATGGTTTTGACTGCGGGCTTTAAAACGGCTTTGAAAGCTGGAACCCCTGTTGTGCTCCTCATTTAGCTGGCTTCGGATCTTTTGCATATTCTGGCTCTGAAAGTTAATTTCCTGGTCAATGCTGCGCACTGTTTCGGCTGAGATCTCCGCCTGCTGATTCAGCCTTTGGTTTTCTAATCCCGTACTGCTGCGCAGGGCCGTAACGCCTGTAAGAGTTTCATACTCATGGGAAAGGTATTTTTTTACCGCTGCCAAAAGTTCATTTAAAAGATCCCAACGCTTTTCTAAGGCCACGTCAATGCCGGACGCGGCTTCTTCTACCTTTACTGAAAGCTGTTGCAATCGGTTGTACACCAAAATGACCCCGATTATCAGAAGCAGAATAAAAACAGTACACCCAATTATGATAAACATGCTTATACCTCCGTTATCTTATTTGAAGTACAAGAATCTCTATAATATCTATATTTTATATTAGACAACAAAGTAATTCATTTGTCAATCAGTTAGCTCCTCGCAGCATCAAAATAGTAGCGATGCAAACCAAACCATCTTTTATACAATAAACGAATCCAAAATTATTGAATTCATCACTTGACATTATGGCAAAGATAATAAGAATGCGGCGGCTAAGCCTTCTGCGGGTGTTTTCAGGAGAAACGGACGAAAGTCCTGGGCAAACCAGGTTCAGAGTTTCCGGCGAAATTGGGAGTTCAGCTTTACTTGACCTGAGGAAAATTAAAATTTATAATAGACTGCAGAAAATGCCGGAGAGGGATGTTTGCGTTCGGAGACAGACTGAAGGGGAAAGTGAACCAGAAAAGGCGCTTCGGGCGGGCATCACGGCAGTAAGATGTTAAGGAGGATAGAGCCATGTCATTTAAAAGAATTGCCCCGGAGGAATTAAGCGTCAACCCATTTTCCATGATCGGCAAAGAGTGGATGCTGATCACAGCAGGGACGGTGTCAGACTGCAATACAATGACTGCAAGCTGGGGAGGCCTTGGAGTAATCTGGGGAAAACCGTCAGCCACAGTCTATATCCGCCAGTCCCGCTACACGAAGGAGTTCGTGGACAGGGAAGAACGGTTTACAATCTCCGTATTTGACGAGGCCTACCGGCCGGCCTTAAACCTCTGCGGAAAGGTATCAGGGAGGGACTGTGATAAGATCAAGGAGGCGGGGCTTACACCTGTGGACGCAGACGGGACAGCCGCATTTGAGGAGGCAAAGCTGATTCTGGTGTGCAGAAAGCAGTTTCACCAGAAGATGACCCCGGAGAACTTCGATGTGAAGGAAAATGATAAAAAATGGTATGCAGACAGGGATTATCACACCATGTATATCGGTTCCATCGAGGCAGTGCTGGTGAGAGAGTAGTTCAGGGAGCATTTGGAAGAGCAGGAGAGAGGGACAAACGTGGGAGTACTGATTGACACACTTAGGCGGCAGCATGAAAATATAGAACATTTTACGGCAGAATTGAAGGCCTCCTGTATTCACTTCATGGAAACGGGCGAGCTCAACAGGAAGGCTTTCCGGGAGGCTGTGGCCTTTATCCGCTCCTATGCGGATGAACAGCATCACAGAAAAGAGGAGGACGGCCTGTTTGCCGCCATGCTGGAGCACCTTGGCGAGCCTGCCAGGAAGCTTATACGGGGCGGTATGCTGGTAGAACATGAGATGGCAAGGCATCTGACGGCGGAGCTGGAGGAAGCCCTGGACGCATACGAGAGAGAGCCGTCAGCGGAACACAAGCTGGAAATTTTGTCTGCGGCTATGGGATACTGTCAGCTTTTAAAAAGGCATATCCAGAAGGAGAATGAAGTGGTCTATCCATTTGCTGAGCGCGCTCTTCCAAGAGAGGTGCTGGAACAGCTTGATCGCGACGAACGATAGAGCGGTACAGACAGAGAAAAGGGAGGGGAGCTTCCTGGCCTAAAACGCCAGGAAGCTCCCCTCCCTTTTCCCCTGCAAGAAACAGGTATTCCCTATGGCTGAAACGGGCAGTGGGCGATTGCCCTTCAGAATTGCCCTTCAGAAGAGACAAGAATCCTGATGGAGGCCTTCTTTGCTACACTCCAGTCAGCTCAAAGCTCAGCTCAATCAGGGAGTCCAGCTCCTCTTCTGATACACTGCCGTTCAGGCAGACGGAGATCCAGTGAGTTTTATTCATGTGGTAGGCGGGAAAGATTCCACGCTTTCCGGCTGCCAGAGCCGCTGCAAGCTCCGGCTCACATTTCAGATTCAGAATATTTACGAATTCTGTGCCGCCGGTCCCCGTTTCCCTAAGCCGGGGCAGCTTTTCTGCGGAAACTCGCATGAGAACCCCGAACCATTTTCCGTTTTCAGTGTGTCGGAATACTGCGCTGTCCGGGGAGCTGCTCCAGAGATATTCGGGAGAAACTCCATACAGGGACTGAATGCGGCCGATCACCTGGGTGCGCACGCCTCTGTCCACAGCAGATTCCCCCTTTCTCTGAAACTGCAGCCGAAACTGCAGCCCGGCAAAATGATGTTTGCCTATGCCTGCTCATCTGCTGCAAAAGCCTGCTTTTCACCCGGCATCTTCCAGCCGCTGTGATCTGTGTGGAGGAGCCGGTGCGCCAGATGGGAACCGGGCTTTCCGAAGTAGGCTCTGTAAAGTTCCTGAACCTCGTGGTTTTCATGGGAGAAGCGGACAGGATTTTTC
Source organism: Clostridium sp. AM29-11AC (assembly GCF_003480545.1). Classification (NCBI taxonomy): domain Bacteria; kingdom Bacillati; phylum Bacillota; class Clostridia; order Eubacteriales; family Clostridiaceae; genus Clostridium; species Clostridium sp. AM29-11AC. Next base: position 68,116 of record NZ_QUJI01000010.1, on the reverse strand, counting down.
TGATCCATCTGATACAGAGTTTCGCTCCGGTTTGCAGCCTCTTCCCTGCCGTCGTGGATCGGCTGGCCTCCTCCTCCTGCACAGCCGCCGGGGCAGGCCATGATTTCGACGAAATCGTAGCTTGCCTCACCTCTTCTTATGGCATTTATGAGCCTTCTGGTGTTTCCAAGGCCGCTTGCAACCGCTGTGCGAAGAACTGTGCCTCCCAGGCGGAATTCAGCCTCCTTCCAGCCGTCCATTCCGCGGACAGCCGAGAAGGCATCCGGATCAGGATTTTTGCCCATTACCAGGTGGTAGCCTGTCCGAAGAGCTGCCTCCATAACGCCTCCTGTGGCTCCGAAAATGATCCCGGCTCCGGTGGACTGGCCCAGAGGAGAGTCAAATTCTTCTTCCGGAAGAGAGAAGACATCAATCTGCTCAGCCTTGATCAGCCGGCAGATTTCCCGGGTGGTCAGCACATAGTCCACATCCTTCACGCTGCCGTCATACATAGTTGGGAGATCTGCCTCCTGCTTTTTGGCCACGCAGGGCATAATGGAAATGCAGGTGACATTGTCCGGATCCACGCCAAGCTTAGCGGCGAAAAAGCTCTTCGTGACTGCGCCGAACATCTGCTGCGGTGATTTGGCTGTGGATAACTGTCCTTCCATATCTGGATACTGTGATTTCAGGAAACGAACCCAGCCGGGACAGCAGGAGGTAAACATGGGCCACTGAAACTCCTCTCTGTGTTTCAGCCGCTCGATAAGCTCCGTTCCCTCCTCCATGATGGTCAGATCGGCGCTGAAAGTAGTGTCGAAGATATAGTCAAAGCCCATCCGGCGCAGAGCTGCCACCAGCCGCTTGTCAGTGGCAAATTCCCTGGAGAGGCCGAATTCCTCTCCCCAGGCAGCCCGCACGGCAGGTGCAATCTGGACAACCGTGATTTTGTCGGGATTATTCAGATCTCCGTTCATGCTGAAGATTCTGGAAACGTCATCTCTCTCCTGAAGGGCACCGGTGGGACAGTGGGTGATGCACTGGCCGCAGAGGGAACAGTCGGAAGCCTTGATTTCCCTTCCCCTGGATACATCCACTGTCGTATGGGAACCGGTATTCTGAACATCCCACACATTCAGACTCTGAATCTTGTCGCAAATCTGGACGCAGCGCATGCACTTGATGCATTTTCCTGCGTCTCTGACAAGAGGAAAGGTAGTAGTCCAGCGGGTTTTGGCGTAGTGGATCGGGTATTCGTCTGTTACCAGATTCAGGTCATTTGCTACCTTCTGAAGCTTGCAGTTTCCGCTTCTGACGCAGGTGGGGCAGTTTGTGTGGTGCTGGGAGAGGATCAGTTCCACATTGGTCTTTCTGGCCTCCCGGACGCGGGCGCTGTTGGTGAATACTTCCATACCCTCTGTGACAGGGGTGTTGCAGGAGGTGACAAGGCGGCTTGTCCCGGCCACTTCCACAATACAGACGCGGCATGCTCCGATCTCATTGATTCCCTTTAAGTAGCAGAGGGTCGGGATATTGATTCCGATTTTTTTTGCAGCCTCCAGGATGGTTGTTCCTTCCGGGACGCAAACTTTCTGTCTGTTGATGATTATATTTACCATTCCGTTGTCCTGCCTCCTTTAAAGCTTCCATAGCCAAAGCGGTCGCAGCGCAGGCATCTGTGTGCCTCCTGGTTGGCCTCTTTCAGGCTCATCGGGCATTCTGCCAGCTGGAAGTCGTGTTTTCTCTCGTTGGCATCTCTCTCCTTCATGTTTACGCGGCCGCATGGCGGGCGATCGGAGAAATCGGCATCAGGGATATCCACATCGACGCTGATGATATGGTTGTAGCCGAGATACTGGTCAATATTTGCGGCGGCTACCTTACCGGCAGCAATCGCCCGGATAACGGTAGCGGGACCTGTCACACAGTCGCCTCCTGCAAAGACGCCGGGAGCGTGTTCCACTGCGCTCCAGTTTGCCGCCTGGATGACACCGCGGCGGATGGGGATGCCGGCATCTTCGAAATGCCTTGTCTCAATGCCCTGTCCGATGGCGACAATCACAACATCGCAGGGAATGCGCAGAGACGGCTCACCGGAAGAGGCCGGGGAAGGCCTACCGTCTTTGATAAGGCCTATCATCTTCGGTGAAGCCCAGAGAGCAGTCACCCGTCCGTTTTCATCCGTCTCGATCCGCTCCGGTACGTGCAGCTCCAGAATTTCAGCACCCTCAGCGACAGCGCCCTCCACCTCTGCAGGAAGAGCTGTCATGTCATCCTTTCTGCGTCTGTAGACAATAGTAGTGTGGGATGCTCCCAGGCGAATGGCAGAGCGTGTTACGTCCATGGCCACGTTGCCGCCGCCGATGACACAGACTCTCTTTCCTGTGAAATCAGGCATCCGTCCGCGTCCGACCTCTCTGAGCATTTCCACAGCCGAGATGACGCCCTCGGCATCCTCACCCTCAATTCCCACCTTCTTATCTGTGTGGGCTCCGATGGATATGTAAACGGCATCATACTCACGGCGGAGAAGATCCATGGAAACCTGGCCAGGTTCGCTTCCGACTGCTGTGTCAGTCTTTACCTCAACGCCCGTCTTTAAGATGGCGTCAACGTCTTCCTGAAGCCGTTCTCTGGGAAGCCGGTAGCTGGGGATTCCATAGAGAAGCATTCCTCCCAGCTTGGAGCGCTTTTCAAAGACCGTTGTCTGGTGGCCCATAAGCTGAAGATAGTATGCGGCAGACAGGCCGCTGGGACCGCCTCCGATAATGGCAATCCGTTTTCCCGTTGAAGGAGCGCAGGGCGGCGGCGGGACAATTCCGGCGTTGTCCACAGCTGCTCTTTTTATGCCGCGGATGTTGACGGCGTCGTCGATCATATTGCGGCGGCAGCGGGATTCGCATGGGTGTTCACACACAAGGGCGCAGGCCGTCGGGAAGGGGTTGTCCTTGCGGATCAGGCGGACTGCGTCTGCGTAGCGGCCGGCGGCCACCAAAGCCACGTAGCCTGGAATGTCCACGCCTGCCGGACAGAGCGCCACACAGGGAACCGGCTGATCCAGATGGTAGTTGCAGCGGGATGTTTCAATGTGGCTTATAAAGTCCTCGCGGAAGCCGGACAGTCCTTTAAGAACCATATTGGCGGCCTCGTAGCCGATGGCACAGTCAGCGGTGGATGAAATCACGCGGGCCGTCCGTTCGATCAGTTCCAGAGTTTTATGGGTCCCGCGCCCTTCGAGAATGTCTGCAAACAGCGATTCAAGCTGGGAGAGTCCGACGCGGCAGGGAACGCATTTGCCGCAGCTCTGGGCCAGGCACATTTTCAGAAAAGAGGCGGTCAAATCCACCGGACAGAGCCCCGGCGGGCTGGCAACAATCCGGCGTTCCAGATCCTTATACAGACCTTCCACGACCGTCTGGGCCCTGCTGGTGGTAACAATACTGAGTCTGCTCAAGATGAAGCTCCTTTCTCTCTGGCGAAACAGTGATTATCCATGCCGGACGCGGAGGAATGCAGCTGTATCTGCAGATCCGTGTCTTCCTGAAAGGTAAGTCCCGAAGCCTCCTTCTGTGAGAAAGGGAAGCCTGCATGGTCCGTCAAAAAACAAAGAGAAACCTGCGTTTTCAGACGAAATATCGGCCAGAAAATTAAAATTGAATATTGAATATAATATCAAAATAGTATGAAAAAGTAAATGGATTTTCGTGAGACTGTAGAAAAAATTAGGGATAATTTCGAAGAAATGTCAAATGAATCGTGTAAACTTTACAAATTATGAGAAATAAATTTGTGCAAACTGGCAATGGAATGGGGAAGAATCGAGTCTGCAGGGAAACATAGGGAGGTCTATGAAACAGTTTCCTCTCCGGTGTCTGGAGAAGCCGGTTCAGGGGAGCCTCAAGAAGTAAAAACGGAATTGTAATTTGCCGGCCGTTTTCCTATAATAAAACGAGAAAAGAGGAGGAGTTTCAGACGGCTCCATCTGCATTTCAGGCATGTCTGCAGTAAACGGTCCGAGAGGCAGACGTACAGGGAGTCAGGGCGGCTCCGGAAAACAGACACTGAGGAACAAAATATGCCGTATGGGCAAAATACAGAGAGGCTGCTATGCAGGAATATAAAAACTGCAGGCTGTTGGGTAGAAAAGATGGTACGAAAAAAAGCAGGACAAGAGAAGCCAGGCTGGAATGATGCGAAAGGCCAGAGAGAAACTGATGGGCAGGAAAACAAAAACAGAGGGAGAGAAGAGAAAAACACTGAGCGCAGACGGAAGAGACAGAGGCTCTGGGTTTTATTTCTGGAAACGCTCTATATCAGCGCCTTCACCTTCGGGGGAGGCTTTGTCATCGTTACCTTTATGAAGCGGAAATTTGTGGACGGGCTGCACTGGATTGATGAGAAGGAAATGCTGGATTTTACGGCTCTGGCTCAGTCCTCTCCGGGGGCGATTGCCGTGAATGCGGCAATTCTTGTGGGGCTTAAGGTGTGCGGTCCGCCTGGAGTGGCTGTGGCGGTGCTTGGAACGGTTCTCCCGCCCATGGCCATATTGTCGGTTATTTCATTCTTTTACGAGACATTTTCTGCTAACCCATATGTAGCTCTGACTATGCAGGGAATGCAGGCGGGAGTGGCTGCAGTGATTCTGGATGTGGCCTGTGAACTGGGGACAGGTGTGGCGAGAGAGCGGAGCATCTACTCTGTCCTGATTTTGGCAGGAGCGTTTGCGGCTGATTTTTTTCTGGGGATAAATGTGATCTGTATTATCCTTACAGCGGCAGCAGCGGGAGCGCTGAGAATGGTGATTTTTAGAAGAAGGAGGGCAGAGAGATGATCTATGTGGAACTTTTTCTGAGCTTTCTAAAGGTAGGGCTGTTCAGCGTAGGCGGAGGTTATGCTGCAATTCCTCTCATTCAGAGCCAGGTAGTGGAGGGAAAAAACTGGATTACTATGAGCGAGTTCACCAATCTTGTGACAATCGCAGAGATGACGCCGGGGCCGATTTCCGTCAATTCCGCTACCTTTGTGGGGATACGCATAGCGGGAATCCCAGGGGCTTTCGCCGCCACAGCCGGATGTATTGCTCCGGCGCTGTTTATCGTTACCTTTCTGGCTTTCCTCTATTACAGGTACAAGGGCGCTTCTGCCGTGGGGGCGGTGCTGTCCTCCCTGCGCCCGGCTGTGGTGGCCCTGATTGCGGCGGCAGGTCTTTCCATGCTGAAAACGGCTCTGTTCGGGGAAGGGGCGGTGAGCGCGGAAGCTCTGCACCTTGCAGGCGGAGTCATCTTTCTGGCGGCCTTTCTGTTCCTGCGCCGGCTGAAATGGAATCCCATCCTTGTGATGTGCCTGTGCGGAGGGGCAAATCTTTTGTGGGGGATTCTGTCAGGGGGACAGGGATGAGGTGAGAACGGAAAACAGACAGTAAATGCAGATTTGTCAAATCTCAACAGAAAAGATAAGGGAAAACACGCAGATGAAAGTCGAATTCCTGGATAATTTTCCTAAATCATTCAAAAACCGGAGAGGGTAATTTGACAGATTCATGAAAATGAAAAAAACGCTTATTTGCCTGCATGGCCCGATGATAAACTATTATAACGGGCGGCAGGCTTTTTGCGTCTGCCTGCAAAATAAAGACGAAAGCAGAAAAAAGCCGGAAAGAAAAAGGAGAGAAAAAGTATGCCGAAAAACAGAAGAGAGAGTTTTATTTATACAGTGATGATGTGTTTTGTGATGGTACTCTGGATGAGTATTTACAATGTAGCTCTTCACAAGGGAGGACTGTCATTTTCCGTCCTCGCTGACGCCTGGCTGGGATTTCCGGTTGCCTATGTGTTTGCCATGTGCTGTGACTGGTTTCTGGTTTCGGGGCTTGCCAAGGGCTTTGCCTTCCACTTTCTTGTAAAGCCGGGAGCATCCAGCCCGTTTTGCATGGTAATCGCGGTCTCAAGCTGCATGGTAGTCCCCATGGTATTTATCATGTCTCTGTTCGGGGCAGCGGAGGCCTGCGTGAGAACAGGAGAATGGGGGACTCTGCTTTTTATCTGGGCTTTCAATATTCCCCGAAATTTCATTATGGCCCTGCCATTCCAGCTTCTGATCGCAGGACCCATGGTGCGCTTTCTCTTCAGGCGTGCATTCCCGGAAGGAAGCATCGTCATGACAGGCGAGGCCAAAAGCTGATGGGCCAGAACGGCAAAGCCAGGGGGCAGGGAAGATTTCCTGAAAGGGAAGTCTTCCCTGTCTGCGTTCAGAAAACAGATTGGGACAGTCCAATAGTTGACAATACAACTTTTTGAAGAAACTTTTATTTTCCTACTTGACAATAAAAAAAAATCCTACTATACTTTCAAAAGTTAGGTAGCGAACAATTAATTTCCGCAGAGAAAATCAGCTGCGGGCCTGCTTTTAGACGGAGGTGAGACTATGTGTACAACAGCAGAAGACTGCGGCGAACAACTCTGCTGTAAGAATGCGGGACGGATGGTGAACATCCTGTCGAATCAGCTGAAACGCCATTTTATCGTCCCGGTGGATGACAGTGGGCTGACGATGCTTCAGCGTCATATGCTCCATTTTATTATCCTGGCCTCCATGCACAGGGAGATATATCAGAAGGACGTGGAGGCAGAGTTTCACATCAGGAAGTCCACGGCTACAGGGATGATGCAGCTTCTGGAGAAAAACGGCTTTATACGCCGGGAGAGCGTAAAGCGGGATGCCCGGCTTAAAAGGGTGGTCCCTACTGAGAAAGCCCTGGCCCTCAGGGACGGGGTGCTTGAGGACATCAGAAATGTGGAGAAGAAGATGCTGGAGGGCATTGAGCCGGGAGAGCTTGAAATTTGTATCCGCGTGCTGAACCGGATGTCCCGCAATCTTTCATGCGGGGAACAGGACTGCAGAGCACAGGGATTTCACGGCAGAGAGTTCCCTAAGGAAGTCCGTTCCTTCCCAGAAAATGACAACAAGTAATTGCACAAGGAGGAAACCATGAACAGAAAACTGTTTAAATCTATCCGGGAATATAAGCGGGAGTCCATTCTGGCCCCTGTGTTCGTGATCCTGGAAGTTTTAATGGAAGTTTTGATTCCGCTGCAGATGGCAAAGATCATTGACGTGGGCATCCAGAATGGAGACCTGACCTACATTATGAAGATGGGCGCCATTCTGGTTGTCATGGCAATGCTTGCGCTGTTTTTCGGCGCCATGGCCGGAAAATTTGCGGCAGTCGCAGCGGCAGGATATGCCAAAAACCTGCGCCATGATATTTTCTACAAAATACAGGATTTTTCATTTAAAAACATTGACCATTTTTCCACTTCGAGCCTTGTAACCAGGCTTACGACAGATATTACGAATGTGCAGCTGGCATATATGATGAGCGTGAGACTGCTGGCCAGGGCGCCGATTATGATTATTCTCTCCCTGGTGATGATCCTTACAATCAACGTGGAAATTTCCGTTGCACTGCTGATTCTGATCCCCATTCTGGGCGGAATCCTCATGTTTATTGCGAAAAAGGCTCATCCCCACTTCATTAAGGTATTTGATGAGTACGATGTGCTGAACAATTCCGTTCAGGAAAACGTAAACGCCGCCCGCGTGGTAAAGGCCTATGTGCGGGAGGACTATGAGATTGAGAAATTCCACGGGGTTTCCAGACTGGTGTACACGCTGTTCACAAAGGCTGAGAAGATTGTAGCCTGGAATGCGCCTACGATGCAGTTTTTCATGTACGGCGTCATTCTTTTGATGGTTTCGGTCGGAGGGCGGAGTATCATCAATCAGACTATGGAGACAGGAGAGCTTACAAGCGTGATTGTGTATGCATTTCAGATTCTCATGTCGCTGATGATGGTAACCTTCGTGTTCGTTATGATCATGATTGCAGAAGCATCCACAGACCGAATCGCGGAGGTGCTTGAAGAGGTGCCTGAGATGCAGGATCCGGCTAATGCAGTGAAGGAAGTGCCGAACGGTGATATCGATTTTGAGAACGTATCCTTCAGCTATGGCGGAAAGGGAGGAAATCTTTCCCTGAAGAATATCAACCTTCACATCAAGTCAGGCCAGACAGTGGGAATCATCGGAGGAACGGGAAGCGCGAAGACCTCCCTCGTAAACCTGATCCCAAGGCTTTACGACGTGACAGAGGGCTGTGTGAAGGTCGGAGGTATCGACGTGAGGGAGTACGGGCTGAAAGAGCTGAGAGATCAGGTCTCCATGGTTCTTCAGAAAAATGTGCTCTTTACCGGAAGCATCTATGACAATATCCGCTGGGGAGATGAGAATGCCAGTGACGAGGAGGTTCAGAGAGTCTGCAGGCTGGCTCAGGCTGACGGCTTTGTGAAAGAGTTTCCGGCCGGCTACAACACGATGATTGTGGAGGGAGGAAACAATGTGTCAGGCGGTCAGAAACAGAGACTCTGCATTGCGAGAGCTCTGTTGAAGAAGCCGAAAATCCTGATTCTCGACGACTCCACCAGCGCGGTTGACACGAAGACGGATGCCCTGATCAGAAAAGCCTTCAGGGAGGAGATTCCGGATACCACGAAGATTATCATTGCCCAGAGGGTTTCCTCCGTAGAGGACGCAGACATGATCATCGTCATGGAAGACGGTATGGTAAACGGAATCGGAACCTCGGAGGAGCTGCTTAAGACAAACGCTATTTACCGGGAGGTATATGAGTCACAGGTCAAGGGAGGTGAGGATAATGAGTAAGATGCAGAAACCGAGAGTGACAAAGGACACATTACTGACAGGAAAAAGGCTTCTCGGATACGTGCTGAGGGATTACAAGCTGCGATTTATCGGCGTGTTCTGCTGTATTCTCATAAGCTCCATCGCGTCTATTTCCGTATCCCTGTCGCTGAAATTCCTGCTGGACGATTTCATTATTCCGCTGATAGGACAGCAGAACCCAGACTATTCAGAGCTTTACGGAGCGCTGGCCGTACTGGGAACCATTTTCCTCTGCGGCGTGGCGGCAACCTTTATCTACACGAGGCTGATGGTATATATCGGTCAGGGCGTTTTAAAGAAGGTCAGGGATGAGATGTTCGAGCATATGCAGAAGCTCCCTATCCGCTATTTTGACCAGAATACAAACGGCTCCATCATGAGTCTTTATACCAATGATACAGATACCTTAAGGCAGATGATCAACCAGTCGATCCCACAGGTGCTTCAGTCTCTGCTGACGGTGATTGTGACCTTTATTTCCATGCTGGTGTTAAGCCCGCTTTTAACAGTCCTTGCGGTTGTCATGATTATCGTCATGCTGCTTGTGACAAGGACTATCGGCGGAAACAGCGGAAAGTATTTCCTCAGGCAGCAGCTTGCCATCGCTGATGTGACCGGCTTTGTGGAGGAACACATGAACGGTCAGAGGGTGATCAAGGTATTCAACCATGAGCGCATCGCAGAGGAAGAGTTCGATGAGCTGAATGAGAAGCTGTTCCACAGTGCTGCCAATGCAAATACCTTCGCCAATATGATGGGACCGGTGATTGGAAACATTGGAAACCTGCAGTTTGTTCTGACAGCCGTTCTGGGAGGCTTCCTCTATGTAATGGGAATCGGAGGAATTACTCTGGGCGTTATGGCGTCCTACCTGCAGTTTACAAAGAGCTTTACACAGCCTTTCATGTCCATCGCCCAGCAGTTCAACTCCATTGTCATGGCTCTCGCCGGAGCTGAGCGGATCTTCCGCATGATGGACGAGGAGCCGGAGGTGGACGAGGGATACGTAACCTTAGTAAACGCCAGAAAAGACGCAGACGGAACGATCACAGAGTGTACGGAGCGCACGGGAATGTGGGCCTGGAAGCATCCGCATCAGGCAGACGGCACCGTTACCTACACGGAGCTGAAGGGCGATGTGCGCTTCTTTGACATGACCTTCGGCTATACAGATGAGAAAATGGTTCTCCATGACCTGACCCTCTATGCGAAGCCTGGGCAGAAGCTGGCCTTTGTAGGCTCTACCGGAGCCGGAAAGACCACCATCACCAACCTGATCAACCGGTTCTACGACGTGCAGGACGGAAAAATCCGCTACGACGGAATCAATATCAACAAGATCAAGAAGGCAGATCTGCGCCGCTCCCTGGGAATCGTGCTTCAGGATACCCACCTGTTTACAGGAACCATTATGGACAATATCCGCTATGGAAAGCTGGATGCGACAGATGAGGAAGTATTTGCGGCGGCTAAGCTGGCCCATGCAGATCAGTTTATCAAGATGCTTCCAAAGGGCTATGACACCATGCTGACAAACGACGGCGAAGAGCTGTCACAGGGGCAGAGGCAGCTTTTGGCCATCGCCAGAGCCGCAGTGGCCGATCCGCCGGTTCTGATCCTCGATGAGGCTACCTCAAGCATCGACACAAGAACCGAGCAGATTGTTCAGCAGGGTATGGATAACCTGATGAAGGGCAGAACTGTGTTCGTTATCGCTCACAGGCTCTCCACCATCAGAAACAGCGACGCCATCATGGTTCTGGAACACGGCCGGATCGTGGAGAGAGGAAGCCATGAGGACTTAATCAAAGAAAAAGGAATCTACTACCAGCTCTATACAGGAAAACTGGAGTTGGATTAGTGGGGGAGAAAAAAGAGGAAGATTTTCAGTTCCAGCGAAGTCACTGAAAATCTTCCTCTTTTTTCCTTGTGGGAACACCCATCCGCCGCACTGCGCAGGGGAAGGGAGAGGCGTTCAGGTGACTTCGCTGGAACCTGAACGCCTCTCCCTTCCCCACTCCCCTTTTCATTTTCTCCTCACTGCCGTATCCTGGAAGCAGAAGTAGTCTGGTCTGTGCCTGGACTGGGTGTACTCAAACATGACTCCGTCTGCATCAAAGGTCTGGCTTGATATGACGGCCAGGCAGTTATAGTCGCCAAGCTCCAGGTATTTCTCATCGATCTCTGTGACAAGCTCTACCGTCATTTTCCGTTTGCTGGTGACGATGTTCAGTCTGCATTCCTGCTCCAGGTAGCTGTAGATGGAATCCTCAGCAATTTCTTTAGTCAGTCCCAGGCATTTCTCCTTCAGAAACATGTTGATGTCGAGAATCAGGGCTTTTTTGTCCAGGTAGCGGACTCTCTGGATATAGTAGAGTTCACTTCCTACGGGGAAGCCTGAACGCCTGCTGATCCGCTCATCGGCGGTCAGTTCCATGAAGCAGATAACTCTGGTGCAGGCATTCAGGTGGTTTCTGGCAGCAGATTCCCGGAAGGATTCGATGCCGCCGATAGTGAAGGCTGCCTGTTCTACAGGCTGAAAGATAACGCGCACCCCAATGCCGTGAAGGGACTGGACATAGCCCTCTGCCGCCAGGGCAGAGATGGCCCGGCGGACCGTATTGCGCGAACAGGAATAGACCTCTGTCAGGATATTTTCCGACGGCAGAAGCATCTGAAAGCCGTAGGTGGCATTTTCTATTTTCCGTTTCAGATCCCTGTAAATCTGTTCAAATTTTGCCTTTGGCATAGGTACTCACTTCCCGTTTTCTTGTATAAATTTCAGTGTCTGGCCGAAACTAAATCAAGGATATTAAATATAGAAGAAAAAGTCAATGGATTTTAGGAAAAATTGATTGACACGTTTAAACAAGTGTGTTATAACGGGATTATAAAAAGATGTTTAAACAAGTTAAACCCGGTTCGAAGAAAAACATACCATGCCGGGGCTCAGCAGAGACTTTTCCAGGGAAAAGCGGTATCATCCCGAGAGAGGAAAAGCCAGAAATAAAAACGGAGGGTAACGATGGGCAAGTACACAGAGGATTCCAGACAGCTCCTTGAGCTTGTGGGCGGCAGGGAAAATATTGCCGCGGTTTCACACTGCATGACCAGAATGCGGTTCGTGCTAAATGATCCGAAGAAGGCAGATGTGGAGAAAATTGAGGCATTAAAGGCAGTGAAGGGCAGCTTCACCCAGGCAGGTCAGTTTCAGGTAATTATCGGAAATGACGTATCTCTCTTTTATAATGACTTTACCGCAGCGGCGGGTATTGAGGGAGTGTCCAAGGATGCGGTAAAACAGGCGGCTAAGAAAAATCAGAATCCGCTTCAGAGGGCTATTGCAGTTCTGGCAGAGATTTTCGCTCCTCTGATTCCTGCTATCATTACAGGAGGTCTGATCCTGGGCTTTAGAAACTGTATTGACAGCCTTTACCTGTTTGAAAACGGGACAAAGACACTCTGCGATTTAAGCCAGTTCTGGGCGGGCGTCGACTCATTTTTATGGCTCATTGGAGAGGCTGTGTTCCATGTGGGAATTCCGGTTGGAATCTGCTGGTCGGTGGCCAAGAAGATGGGAACGACGGAGATGCTGGGCATCGTCATGGGACTTACCCTTGTTTCCAGTCAGCTGTTAAATGCCTACAGTGTGGCAGGCACGGCTGCGGCAGAGATTCCCAAGTGGGATTTCGGTTTTTTCCAGATCAATATGATCGGCTATCAGGCACAGGTGATTCCGGCTATGCTGGCGGCCTTTACCCTGGCTTATCTGGAGCGCTTTTTTAAGAAGATTGTGCCCCAGGCCATTTCCATGATAGTCGTGCCCTTCTTAAGCCTTCTGCTGGCAGTGATGGCGGCTCACTGGGTGCTGGGACCCATTGGCTGGAAGATCGGCTCTGCCATCTCTTCCGTGGTTTATGCGGGGATTACAGGCAGCTTTAAGGTGGTGTTCGCGGCAATTTTCGGTTTTGCCTATGCACCTCTTGTCATTACGGGACTTCACCATATGTCCAATGCCATTGACCTTCAGCTCTGCGCTGACTATGGCGGAACTATGCTCTGGCCCATGATTGCTCTCTCCAATATTGCGCAGGGCTCGGCCGTTCTCGCCATGATCCGTCTTCAGAAAAAGAACACCAGGGCACAGGAGGTCAATGTTCCGGCCTGCATTTCCTGCTATCTGGGTGTGACAGAGCCTGCAATTTTCGGCGTCAACCTGAAATATACCTTCCCATTTATCTGCGGCATGATTGGCTCCGCTGCGGCAGCCGTGATTTCAGTGGCAACAGGCACCACGGCCAATGCAGTGGGAGTGGGAGGACTTCCAGGCATCCTGTCTATTCAGGTGGCCTCCATGCCGACCTTTGCCATTGCCATGGCGGCTGCCATCGTCATTCCGTTTATCCTGACCATGCTGGCAGGACAGAAGAAACTGTCAGCGGCTGACAGAGGAACGGAGGAAGGGCTGGCAGCAGAGGAGGACAAAAAAGACAGAGCAGAGCTCCAGAGCGGCGAGAAGGAGCCTAAAAAAGGTGCAGAGGTTTGTAAAAACGCGGACAGTGGGAATGGAAACGGCAAAGAAAAGGAGCATCTTGTGGCATACCTTTCCGGTAAGGTGATCCCGATTGAGGAAGTCGGAGACGGTGTGTTCTCAGCTAAAATCCTGGGAGACGGAATCGCCATCGAGCCGGAGAGCGATACAGTGGTGGCTCCTGCCAGGGTCACGGTTGCCGTGCTGATGCAGGAGTCCAGGCACGCAGTGGGACTTGTGATGGAGGATGGAAGAGAGCTTCTGATCCATGTGGGGCTTGACACGGTGCAGATGAACGGTGACGGTTTTAAGTATCTGGTAAACCAGGGGGATGTGGTGGAGGCAGGAACGCCCCTCATCCGATTTGACCGGGACAAGATTCAGAAAGCCGGAAAGCGGGCTGTTACTATTATGGCTGTGACAGACGGCACCGGCCGGGGAGCTTTAAGCTACAGAACCGGAATGGATGCACAGGCCGGAGAAACCGTTGTGGCAGAGATTGAGGAATAGAAAATCAGAGGAGAGGACAGATGAACAGCTTTAAGGATAAGGTGATATATCAGATTTACCCTAAATCCTTCCGGGATACAGATGGGGACGGACTGGGTGATTTAAGGGGAGTGACGGAAAAACTCGACTACATTCAATTTCTCGGAGCCGATTACATTTGGCTGACACCGTTTTTCATTTCTCCGCAGAATGACAATGGATACGATGTGGCGGATTATCTGTCCGTGGACCCCAGATACGGCACCATGGAGGACTTTGAGGAACTCTCGCGGGAGGCAAAAAAGAGGGGAATCGGTCTGATGCTGGACATGGTGTTTAACCACACCTCCACCGAGCATGAATGGTTTAAAAAGGCTCTGGCAGGAGATCCGGAATATATGGACTACTATATTTTCAGGGATGGGAAGGGGCAGGAACCGCCCACCAACTGGGTATCCAAATTCGGAGGAAATGCGTGGCAGTACGTGCCGGAACTGAAAAAGTGGTACCTCCACCTGTTTGATGTGACGCAGGCCGACCTGAACTGGGAAAACCCGAAGGTCAGGGAGGAGCTTAAAAAGGTGCTCCGTTTCTGGAAAGATAAGGGGGTAGAGGGATTTCGGTTTGACGTGGTGAACCTGATCTCAAAACCGGACTGCTTTCAGAACGACGAGGAGGGAGACGGCCGCCGCTTTTACACAGATGGGCCGAGAGTTCACGAGTATTTGAAGGAGCTGGTGCGGGATTCCGGCATTGACGGCATGGTGACAGTGGGAGAGATGTCTTCCACCACTCTGGAAAACTGCATCCGCTACTCTAACCCAGCGGAGCATGAGCTTTCCATGTGCTTTAACTTCCACCACCTGAAGGTGGATTACAGGAATGGAAATAAATGGGAACTGAAAGAGCCAGACCTGCAGGCGCTTAAGCAGCTGTTTAAGACCTGGCAGGAGGGGATGGAGGAGCATGGCGGCTGGAATGCCGTTTTCTGGTGCAACCACGATCAGCCCAGAATTGTGACCCGGTTTGGAGATGACAGGAAATACTGGAAAGAGTCGGCCAAAATGCTCGGGGCTTTTATCCACCTGCTGCGGGGAACTCCGTATATCTACCAGGGCGAGGAGATTGGCATGACAGATCCTCACTACCATGACATCAGCCGCTATCGTGATGTGGAGAGCCTGAATTACTACAGGATTATGCTTTCCGAGGGGAAGACAGAGGAAGAGGCCCTGAAGATTCTCGAGGCCCGCTCCCGGGACAACAGCCGCACGCCCATGCAGTGGAACAGCGGGAAAAATGCAGGATTTTCCGGGGCAGAGCCGTGGATTAGCCTGCCGGACAACTATGAGACGATCAATGTGGAGGCCCAGAGAGAAGATAAGACCTCTGTCCTGAACTTTTACCGCAGGCTGATCCGTCTGCGAAAAGAGCACAGCGTCATCTCGGAAGGCTCCGTACGGTTCCTGGAGACGGGAAATGAAAAGGTGATTGGCTATGTCAGGGAGAATTCTCAGGAAAAGCTGACAGTGCTCTGCAATTTTTCCGGAATGTGCCAGGAATTCGAGGGTGCGAAGCAGGAGTACAGCAAAAAAGCCCGCCTGCTTATGGGAAACTGGGAAGCAGAAACCGCACCGGCTGCCGAGACGGACAGCGCAGAGCCTGCTAAGACGCCGCTCCAGCCGTTTGAGGTGAGAGCGCTCCTGGAAGAGAAGAAGGCGTAACAGCCTAAGGAGGCAGAAGGAAATCAGCCGGCAGGCATAGGAGAGTCAAGGCAGAGAGCCAGGCAGAAAAATATACAGGCGCCAGCCGGTAAAAGGGCCGGATCAGGCATAGAAAATTCAGGCAAAAAGAAACTGAGAATAGAAAAAATCAATAAGTAAAACAGTACCTCAGAACAAAAATAATCAAAGTCCAGTCGGGCGGGAGCATTCCTGAAAAATGCAGAAAATGCAGGAAATATAAGGGATTGCTCCCGCCCGACTGGGCTTCTGGAAGAAAAAATCAGGGAAGCTCTCCCACGAAAAAACTTTCCAATTCAGAAAAAATCCCTTTCCCTCCCCCCAGAAACTCCCCCCTGTACAGCCGAAGGACTTATGGTATAATGGCCGCAGAGCGGGCATTATACCTGCGCCGAGCCGCTGGCGCCCGAAGGGAGCCAAAACACCACTGCGGCGAGTGCGC
>NZ_QUJI01000010.1:0-52181 GCF_003480545.1 Clostridium sp. AM29-11AC | reverse complement strand
GCATTATACCTGCGCCGAGCCGCTGGCGCCCGAAGGGAGCCAAAACACCACTGCGGCGAGTGCGCAACCCTCGGAGAGAATAGCATATCCGAAGGATATGACATAATGGCCGCAGAGCGGGCATGATACCTGCGCAAACCGGTTTCAGCATTCACTGCTGAAA
This sequence comes from Clostridium sp. AM29-11AC, assembly GCF_003480545.1. Lineage (NCBI taxonomy): Bacteria > Bacillati > Bacillota > Clostridia > Eubacteriales > Clostridiaceae > Clostridium > Clostridium sp. AM29-11AC. The sequence continues at coordinate 52,018 of NZ_QUJI01000010.1, read as the reverse complement.
GCCGGGCGCCTAAGTTTTGCCGGAGGCTGCAGCTTTGAGCTTCCGGCACCAGATGGAATTTTAAAGACAGAGGGGAAATAAGATAGCTGTGAAAACAGCTGTTTCATAAAAGATACCAGGGAGGGGAAAACAGCATGATGAAACTGCCGGAAAATTTTGTTACATACGATGAGGCGAGAAAAGCAGGATTTATAAAGATGAAGGAGTTAAAGGAACAGGGGGCGAGAGTGGTAGGGATCTTCTGTTCCTTCGTGCCGGTAGAAATCCTGATGGCAGCGGGGGCCGTGAGCGCATCTCTTTGCGCCTCCAGTGAACAGCCGATCACTGCGGCTGAGACGAAGCTGCCCCGCAACCTCTGTCCTCTGATTAAGGCCAGCTATGGCTTTGCTCTGACAGATACCTGTCCGTATTTCTATTTCGCTGATCTGATTGTAGGTGAAACGACCTGCGACGGAAAGACGAAGATGTTTGAGCTGATGAACGAGCTGAAGGAAACCTATGTGATGCAGCTTCCGTCGGGGAGAAATGAGAGAGCGCTCAAGGCATGGAAGGAAGAAATCATCGCACTGAAGGAGAAGCTGGAGGATTTTTACGGAATTGAAATCACAGAGGAGGACATTCGCCAGGCAATCCGTATAAAAAACAGGGAGCGCCGCTCCATGCTGCGGTTTATGGAGCTTGGCAAGCTGAATCCGGCTCCTATTTCCGGCTATGAGATCGGAACCCGGGCCGATTCCCTGGCCTTTAACTTTGATATGGAGGAGAGAATCCGCCTGGTAGATGAGAGAACAGAGGAGGTTCTCAGGGACTGGGAAGAGAACTACAAAGGAAAGCCGTCGGATCGCCCGAGGATTCTTGTGACAGGCTGCCCCAATGCAGGAGTCAGAGACAAGATTATAAAGACAGTGGAAGAGATGGGCGCTGATGTGGTGGCTTTTGATTCCTGCAGCGGCACGAGAGAAAAAGTGGAGCTGGTAGATGAAAATCTTCCTGTATTTGATGCCCTGGCAAAGAAGTATCTGAATATTAACTGCTCTGTCATGAGCCCCAATACCAGCCGTATGGGTTATATAAAAGATATGATCCGGGACTATCAGGCTGATGCGGTAATTGAGATCATTCTTCAGTCCTGCCATACCTATAATATCGAGGCGCATTTTGTCAAAAGGGCAGTGGAGGAAGAAAATATTCCTTATCTGATGCTTGAGACAGATTATTCACGCTCTGATCAGGGCCAGATTGCCACAAGACTTGAGGCACTTCTGGAAACGCTGCACGGATAAAGAAGCAGAGGGCAGAAACAGAAATGCAAAGCTCATGGGAACAGGGATAAAGAAGGCCGGGATGCTGAGGCTTATAGAAAAAAACGATAGATAATCTCTGCAGATGCAAATTTTGAATGGCGAATCGCTGCAGGAATCTTGAATTTGCAGGGCATCCTGCTTATACTGGGAGAGAATGGACTGCAGATGCAGTCATGTGAGAAGCACAGGAATCAGAAGGACTGTTTTCTGTGCCGTCAGGAAACAAAGGAGACAGACAAAAGGAGAAGTACTATGAAAAAGAAATTTGCAGGTGCAGTGGCGGCGGCAGTTCTGGCGGCAGCAGTGACCGGCTGTTCAGGAAGCGCTGATACTGCAAAGGAAACGAAAGAGACAGCAGCTCAGACACAGGCAGAGACAGACGCACAGGCCTCTGAGAGCGCAGATGCAGCAGAGGAAAAAAGCGATCTGGCAGGAACGGAAATTACCGTTATGGTTCCGGACTGGGGAAATCCAGGAGAAGAGCTGCTTGCCCAGTTTACAGAGGAAACGGGAATCAGCGTAGTGATGAACGAAGTGAGCTGGGATGACATCCGGGATAAGGTATCCATTGCAGCAGTTGGCGGCAAGGCGGCAGCTGACGTAATCGAGGTAGACTGGTCCTGGGTCGGCGAGATGAACAGTGCAGGCTGGTTAGAGCCGATTGAGATGAGCGAGGAGGACATGGCCGACATGCCGTCCATGGAAACCTTTATGATTGGCGGACAGATTCTGGCTGTTCCCTATGCCAATGATTACCGGATTGCCTACTATAATAAAGAGCATTTCGCACAGGCCGGGATTGACAAGGCTCCAGAGACATGGGACGAGGTTTACGAGGCCATGAAGGCTATCAAGGAGCAGGGAATCACAGAATATCCCTATGCAATGCCGATGAATGCCGACGAGTCTGCGACTACCTCTATGATGTGGATGGCATTTGCGAGAAACGGAGTTGTGTTCAACGACGACAATACACTGAATGAGGAGTCTGTATTAGACGCTCTTACCTTTGAAAACCAGATGGTTCAGGAGGGATACACGGATCCGGCCATCAAGACAGCCACAGGAATGGATGTTTACAGAAAGATCACATCCGGGGAAGCAAGCTTCATGGTGGGCCCCACAAAATTTGTGCGCTTCTCCTCTGATCCCAACGAGTGCAGTGTGGTAGGAGATGTGGTTCCGATCATGCTTCCCGGAAAGGACAAAACGGCAGCTCAGACAATGCCCCTTCCGGAGGCTATCGGTGTTTCCAGCTTCTCTGAGAACAAAGAAGCAGCCATGGAGTTTGTAAAATGGTACAGCTCACCGGAAACACAGAAGGCTCTCTATACAGCCAACGGCTCCATCCCCACCAGAAACAGCGTGCTGGAGGCTCTGATCGAGGACGGAACTATCACAAATCCTGGAGCGATGCTCGATATGGCCAAGCTCATCAAATCCCCGTTCCCCAACGGTGTGCCGGACTACTATGCAGAGATGAGCAATACGATCTTCAACAACATCAACCGTATGGTGCTGGGAGAGCAGACGCCTGAGGAGGCATTTGCAGCCATGAATGAAAAGGTAAATGAACTGGCAAAATAAAAGAATCGGGAGTATAATGGAAAGGCACGGCAAAACGGCGATGCCAGACACATAAGAAACTGGTTTTAAGATACTGACACGAAAAAAGGGGATGCTGTGAGAGCCTTTCAGGAAGGCTTTTACGGCATCCCTTTTGATTGAAGGAGAAAACAGAATGAGGAAAAAGAAGTCAGATGCCCTTCTCCCCTACGCGCTGCTGCTTCCTGCTGCGCTTTTGATGATCATGCTGGTATTCTATCCGGTGGCTGTGACCTTTACGTACAGCCTAAAGGAGATGAAGCTGACAGCTCCCCAGAACACCCACTTTATAGGTGCGGAAAATTACATTGAGATATTAAAATCCCAGGAATTCTGGTATGTGTTTCAGAACACAGCCTATCTGCTCGTTTTGGTAGCCGGCCTTACGACTGTATTTGGACTTCTGGTGTCCCTGATCTTAAATGCGGACACAAAGATTTCCGGACTTCTCACAGCCGCTGCCATTCTTCCCTGGGCCATGCCGCCCATTGTAAACGGCATAATCTGGAGGTTTGTGTTTCATTCCGGCTACGGGTTCATGAATAAGCTCCTGCTGATGCTGGGCCTCATAGATGCTCCCATCGAGTGGCTGGCTGACCGCTGGCTGCTTCTTACGGTAGCAGGAATTGTAGCTGCGTGGCGGAGCATTCCCTTCTGCGCTATTGTCTGTCTTTCAGGACTAAGAACCATCCCGGAAGAACTTTACGAGGCGGCAAAACTGGATGGATGCGGACGGATCGAATCCTTTTTTCACATAACGCTTCCGCTTTCCAGACCCTTTGTGCTTATCGGTCTTACCTCTGCCTCCATCACCGCCGTCAACCTGTTTGACGAGATTGTGGCCCTGTCCGGCTACAGTGATCTGGGAAAGAACCTCTTGATTCAAAACTATCTTACCACCTTCTCCTTTATGAACTATGGAAGAGGAAGTGCCTATACCTATCTGATTATGCTTCTCGCTGCAGTGCTGGGCTTTTTCTATCTCAGAAGTATGAACCAGGAGGAACAGGGCAGAGACAGAGGGGAAGAAAAGAAGAGAAAGAAAACAGCCCATGCCGGTTCGGACAGCCCATGGGGAGAGGAGGGGTAACGTGAAAAGACAGTCCCAAAAGAGCCGCTCCCTCAAGCGGCAGCCCTGGTATTACTGGGCGTCAGCGGCCGTTCTTCTTATTTTGACGCTGGGGCCCTTTGTCTGGGCGTTTATCGTATCCGTTACACCGGAGTATGAGATGTTTACCAATACAAAAAATATGCTGCCTGAAACCTTCGTCTGGAGCAATTACGAAAACCTGTTCAGCATGACTACAAGCCACAGTATCCGCCTGTTCAGAGGTCTCAAAAATTCCCTGACGGCGGCAGCGGTGACCCTTGTCATCGGAGTTCCCCTGGCGCTGATCACGGCATATACCCTCACCAAGATGGAATTCCCGGGGAGAAAATGGTTCAAGAATGCACTTCTGATCACGATGGTGATTCCTGTATTTGCGACCATCATTCCTCTGTTCCGGATTTTTGTGGAGCATGATCTGTTAGACCGCCAGTTCTGGCTGGCTCTGGTCTATGTGAGTTCCTTTCTGCCCATGAGCACCTGGCTGATGTGCAATTATTTTTCCACCATACCCAGAGAAATTCTGGAGGCGGCCAGAGTGGATGGCTGCGGAAATCTGGGAACATTTTTTCGGATTGTACTTCCCGTTTCCGGGCCTGTGATTCTGGCCTGCTCGCTCATTATGTTTCTGAGCGCGTGGAACCAGTTCCAGATTCCGCTGATTCTGGCATCCTCCCTGGAGACAAAGCCGGCTGCCATCGTTACCAGCGAATTTATGACAAAGGATTCCATTCAGTATGGTCTGACAGCTGCCGGAGGTCTGATCGCCATCATCCCGCCGGCTGTCCTGGCGCTTCTGTTCAGACGATTTCTGGTAAGCGGAATGATGGGAGGAGCTGCAAAGGGATAATGAGTGAAATTATTAAATAAATATAAACCGTCCCAATTTTCTTGACAGCAGTAAAAAAAGTAAATATAATAACACCGTAACATATTTAACAATTATGTAACAATTAGAAAGAAAAAGTTAATAACTTTTGAAAAATACAAGTGGACGGAAACGAAAGCATTAGAAGATAAGACGGTGTGAGAGAAAAGTCACGGCTGCGGGCCGAATAAAGATGTCAGGAGTTTCGGGATGATTAAAAGTAAAGGATTAAAGCTGTTGGGAATGTTTTGCGTTTGTTCTGCTGTGTGTCTGATGAATCCGGCTGCAGCCAGAGCTGATGAGGCACAGACGGGTACAGATGAAGGCTCTGCGGTGGTGACGGTGGAAGCCCAGGAGCTCTCCCTCTATTCAGGGAAGAGCCAGGAATCCGAAGTAGTCGGACAGGCAGTTCAGGGTGATACATACGAAGTAGTTGAGGAGAGCAGTGACGGCTGGGTAAAGATTTGCTCCGAGGACGGAACGGAAGGATATCTTCTGGCAGACGGCAAATCTGCAGTGATCAGCGAAGACGGACAGGCTGCGGAGGAAGAGTCAGACATCAGGCAGGACGTGGTGGACTATGCCCTTACTTTCCTCGGAAATCCGTATGTGTACGGCGGCTCTGATCCGAACACAGGAACGGACTGTTCCGGTTTTACCAGCTATGTGCTGGAACATGCAGGAGGCGTTGACATGAACCGTTCCTCCCGCTCCCAGGCTACTCAGGGGACTCCGGTGAGCGCAGAGCAGATGCAGCCGGGAGATCTGGTGTTCTACGCAAACGGAAGCCGGATCAATCATGTGGGCCTTTACATAGGAGACGGCCAGATCGTCCATGCATCCACAGAAAAGACAGGCATCAAGATTTCACCGTGGACTTACAGAAATCCGGTGAAAATTGTCAATGTTCTCGGATAATGATTTTGGAAACAGAAGAAATAGAAAGGCAGCGGCCCTCCGGAGACGAACCGGACTGGGGCCGCTGTCCTTTTTTTCTATAACAGGAAACTTCGTTCCCTGTTATAGAAAAATGCTCCGCTGGGATCGCACTGGGTTGGAGAGGAAAATGACGTTGATGCGCACTCGCACGCAAGGTAGATGTTGCCTGAAGGCAACCGCGCTCGGCGCGAGTGTGCGCCAAGGCGCACACTTTTTTATTTTCGGAAAAAAATGGAAGTTTTTTCTGCATAAAGGAGCATTTCAAAAGCCATACTGACTGTGTAGTCATTAAAGTTAGGAGGTAATGAACATGGCAAACAGAAACAGCTACAATGCAGACGACTGCAGAAACAATTCTCAGAACAGCAGCCAGAATAAGTCACAGAACAGATCCCAGAATACCGGCAAGGACAATTACAGGGACAGCTACAGGGATTCTTACAGAGATTCCTCAAAAAACAGCAGCAGAAACAGCTCCAATGACTGCGACAACAGCAGCCGCAATAATTATTAAGAGCTGAAAGCCTGTTTCTGCTGTAAGGAGTCTGCAGTCTGAAGAAGGGCTGAAGCAATTTCCCGAAAAGGTATGGGCAGATGCAGGAAGTGTGTACCATCGGTTTGAGAAATTTAGAAAAATACCAGGACTGAAGGAAAATACTGCTGAAAAAATACGGCATCATCGGACACGAAGCACAAATGGGGAAGGCCGCCCCGCAAAGACTCTGCCTCTGTTTGGCAGCTTTTGCGGGACGGCTTTTTCCTGCACAGAAGGGGCTGAAGGAGGGAGGAACACAGAGTACAGGCTGTGAATATAATAGGGTAAAGAGGACATGGAGAAACGGCAATGTATCAGATGATACCAGTCAGGCGGCTTGACATGTTTCTCGACCGGGGCTTTCCGGGCACGATTGTCGATCTGAGAAGTCCCGCCGATTACCGCCGTTCACATATCAGAGGAGCGATTAACCGGGAGCTGGAGAGCCTCCTCGAGAATCCCCAGGAGATTCCATGCGACCGACCTGTGCTGTTTTACTGCGCCAGAGGAAGCGAGAGTTTAAAGGCCAGTATCCGCTTCTCACGGATGGGCTATCAGGTATTTGACGTGGCCAACGGCCTTTCCTACTACCGGGGACATAATCTGGTCTGCGGAGGATTTTCCCAGGAGCCCTTTGATCCCGGCGGAAAAGTGCATTGACAGGAGAAAGTGCTTAAATTAGAATAAGAGTTGCGGATAAACCATAAGAAAGTATTGAAATAAGAAAGATAAGAGGAAACAGTTTTGGAGCGATTTGAACTGATTGCCCCCTGCCACTTCGGCCTGGAGGCAGTTTTAAAAAAAGAGATCACCGATTTAGGCTATGAGATCACCCTGGTGGAAGATGGCCGCGTAACCTTCGAGGGGGATGCGGAGGCCATCGCCAGGGCGAATGTATTTCTCAGGACAGCAGAGAGAGTGCTTTTAAAGGTGGGCAGCTTTACGGCAGTGACCTTTGACGAGCTGTTTGAAAAGACGAGAGCACTCCCGTGGGAGCGGTACATACCAAGGGACGGCAAGTGCTGGGTGGCCAAGGCGTCTTCCATTAAAAGCAAGCTGTTCAGCCCTTCGGATATTCAGAAGATTATGAAGAAGGCTATTGTGAGGAGACTTCAGGAGGAGTATGATCTGGGGCAGCAGCTTCTGCCGGAGACAGGGAGCCAGTACCCGCTTCGGGTATTTCTGTTTAAAGATCAGGTGACAATCGGCATTGACACCAGCGGTGATTCACTCCACAAACGGGGGTACCGGACGCTGACCAGCAAGGCTCCTATCACGGAGACGCTGGCTGCAGCCCTGATCCTTCTGACTCCATGGAAAAAGGACAGAATTTTAGTGGATCCGTTCTGCGGAAGCGGAACCTTCCCCATTGAGGCTGCCATGATTGCGGCCAATATGGCTCCGGGAATGAACCGCTCCTTCCTGGCTGAGAGCTGGAGAAACCTGGTTTCCAGGAAGCACTGGTACAATGCTGTGGACGAGGCCACAGAGCTGCTTGATGACAGTGTGGAGGTGGACATCCAGGGCTACGATGTGGATGGGGAGATCGTGCGGGCTGCCAGGGAGAATGCAAAGCGGGCCGGAGTGGATCACCTGATTCATTTCCAGCAGCGTCCGGTGTCAGAGCTTAGCCATCCGAAAAAATACGGCTTTATTATCTCCAACCCGCCCTACGGCGAGAGAATTGAGGAGAAAAAGAACCTGCCTGAGCTGTACCGCCAGATTGGAGAAAGGTTCAGGGAACTGGATTCCTGGTCCATGTACCTGATTACTTCCTATGAAAATACAGAAAAGTATATTGGAAGGAAGGCGGACAAAAACAGGAAGATTTACAATGGAATGATGAAAACGTATTTCTATCAGTTCCTGGGGCCGAAGCCGCCGAGGCGGAAGGCGGGAGAGAAGATTGAGGAGTAAACAGTTTGTACTATTGCTGACGGTGATTTTTACAGCTTTCTGTGCGCTGAATTTCAGCGTTCTTTCTTCTGTGGAGGATGTGAAGAAGGGAGAAACTGCCGGAAGTTATCCGGAGGAATGGTACGAAATGGTGTCTGAGGAGGCCAACAGAAAAGGAATCAGAATTTTTGTGGACGGTGAAGAGAAAAAGATGTCACACCCTGCTGTCATGACGGCCACCGGCAGCTTTCTGCTCCCTGTCTCAGAGCTTACAGAGGTTTTTTCCTGCACTGCACACATTTACGGACAGACCTCTCTGGTTATGGAGAAAAATATGGTAAGGGCAGAAATCATCATGGGAGAAAAGCGGATGACAGTGACAGAAGCTTCCCAAAAGGACAGCCATGCAGGTCAGACCGGCGTTTTCGAGGGGATGGAACAGTCCGAAAAGCGGGATGTGGCTCTGTCTGATGCTATCACGAAAGAGGAGGGAGAACTGTGGGTTTCTGCCCAGGCAGTCTCGGAAGCATTTTCTTATGAGATGAGCTGGGAGCCAGATGAGAATATTCTCTCCTTCACCGGTTTAAGGCCGGAGCTTGAGGAGCTTCCGGAGGTTTACGACTACAGGCTGAGAGGGAGGGCACCGACGGTGAAAAACCAGGGAAGCCTTGGAACCTGCTGGGCTTTTGCCTCACTGATGGCTCTGGAGAGCCGGCTGCTGCCGGAAAAATCCTTTGACTTTTCTGAGGATCACATGTCCATCAGGAACAGTTTCCGCATGAACCAGAACGACGGCGGGGAGTACACCATGTCCATGGCCTATCTTCTGGCCTGGCAGGGACCGGTGCTGGAACAGGACGATCCCTACGGGGACAGCTGGTCGCCGCCTGGCCTTACTCCGGTGCGCCACGTTCAGGAGATACAGGTCCTGCCGAAGAAGGATTATGAGGCAATCAAGAGAGCCGTCTATTTTACGGGAGGGGTGCAGAGTTCTCTCTATACTTCCATGGCCGATGGGGAGGAAAACTCAGAGTATTATAATAAGGAAGAAGGAGCCTACTGCTATGCGGGAAACAGAAAACCCAACCACGATGTTGTAATTATCGGCTGGGATGATCGCTATCCGAAAGAAAATTTTCCGGTTCCTCCGGAAGGAGACGGGGCTTTTATCTGTGCCAACAGCTGGGGAGGAGCGTTCGGGGACGAGGGATACTTTTACGTGTCTTACTATGATTCCAACATCGGAATTCACAATATTCTTTACAGCCGCGTGGACACCCCGGACAATTACGACCACATTTACCAGACCGATCTGTGCGGCTGGGTAGGGCAGCTTGGATACGGGAAAGAGGAGGCCTTCTTTGCAAATATCTATGAGGCCAGGGAGGATGAAGAGCTGTGCGCCGTCGGCTTTTATGCTACCGATCAGGATACCCAGTACGAGGTTTATGTGGTAAATGATGCCTCCGGAAGCGCTGATTTCGGGCGAAGGAAATCCGTGGCCAGAGGCAGGATAGAGAACGCCGGCTTTTATACCATAGATATTGAACACCCTGTGGATCTGAAAAAGGGAGAGCGCTACGCAGTGATTGTGAGTATCCGCACACCGGGTTCTGTCCATCCCGTTGCCATCGAGTACAATGGGCCTGACCTGCCGACGCAGGTGGATTTAAGCGATGGGGAAGGCTATATCAGCCTTCGCGGAACTGCCTGGGATCGGGTGGAAACCGAGCAGAGCTGCAATGTGTGCCTGAAAGCCTACACCAGGACTGTCAGGGGACAGTGAACGGGAGCGATACAAAGGAAAAACAGTAAATAAAGGCAAAAGAGCCGTAAAGCAGAGACAGTAAATTGGAATCTGCGGAAAAATATGGAGTAAAGTACAGGAGGAGAGACATGGCAGAAAAACTTATTTTTGCGACATCCAACCAGGGAAAGCTGAGAGAAATCCGCCTGATTCTGGGAGATTTGGGAATGGAGGTTATTTCCATGGCTGAGGCCGGATTTCACGGCGATATTGAGGAGAACGGAAAGACGTTTGCGGAAAACGCAGCTATCAAGGCCAGAGCAGTGTGGGAGAAAACAGGAGGGCTGGTTCTGGCGGATGATTCGGGCCTTGTCATTGATTATCTGGGCGGGGAGCCGGGCGTCTATTCTGCCAGGTATATGGCAGATGCCTCCTATTCGGAGAAAAACCGTGTTTTGATTGAGCGCCTTGCGGGGGCAAAGGAGGAGGAGAGAAGCGCGCGCTTTGCCTGCGCCATCGCAGCTGTGCTGCCGGACGGCAGGGAGCTTCTCACAGAGGCGTACATGGAGGGAAGGATCGCCTATGAGCCTGCCGGCAGCGGCGGTTTTGGCTATGACCCGATTCTGTATCTGCCGGAATATCAGAAAACTTCCGCAGAGCTTGACATAGAAGAAAAAAACAAGATCAGCCACAGGGGAAAGGCCCTGGAGCTGATGAAGGAAAAACTGAAAGAGGCACTTGGGGGAATGGAGAAATGAAAATTTTAATTGTGAGCGATACACACCGCCGCAACGGAAATCTACAGGAGGTGATAGAACAGACAGCTCCGTTTGATATGCTGATTCATCTGGGGGACGGCGAGGGCAGTGAAGAACTGATTACATCCTGGTGCTTGGAGCAGAACCAGAACTGTGAGGTGCACATGGTTCTCGGGAACAACGACTTTTTTTCCTGCCTTGACAGGGAAAAGGAGATTTCCATAGGGCCGTATCGGGCATTTCTCACACACGGCCATTTCTACAGTGTGTCGGTCGGGCCGGAGCGTCTGGAGGAAGAAGCGCGCTCCAGAGGCGTGGATATCGCCATGTTTGGACACACCCACAAGCCTTTTCTGGAAGACAGGAACGGCATCACGGTTCTGAACCCGGGCAGCCTGTCCTTCCCCCGCCAGGAGGGAAGAAGGCCCAGCTACATGATTATGGAAGTGGACGGCTCGGGAAAGGCTTCTTTCCAGATTTGTTTTCTGTAGAACATGCGTAAAGAAAGTAAAAAAAGGAAAAAAGAAGATCTGCCAGGCAGAGAAGCAAACAGGAGGGGGGAGCGCAGCGCACAGCTCTCCTCTTTTAATTTGATAGAGGAGAAAAAATTGAAGAAAAAAGTCTCCTGACGGGCACGGGAGGATGAGAACAGGAAAAAGAATAATTTATGAAAACAGTCATGTATAACATGAAAAAAGGAGCTATATTGAAAATTGACTCTACAATTTTCAGATAAAACTGGTAAAATATGGGTTAAAATTAGACGCAAAAACCTGCAAAAAATGTTGACATTAGGGTTGCCATAGTATATAATAATCCTTGCTTGAAACGAAGCGGTTCAGAAAAAATTTCTGAAAGAAAGCTTCCATAAAAAAGCATCCATATCGGATGACGGGGTGTGGCTCAGTTTGGCTAGAGCGCCTGGTTTGGGACCAGGAAGTCGCAGGTTCGAATCCTGTCACCCCGATGGATATGCGGGTGTAGTTCAATGGTAGAACACCAGCCTTCCAAGCTGGATACGTGGGTTCGATTCCCATCACCCGCTCTGTGCAGAAGCGAAAGCAGATGCACAAAAGCAGTTGGCGGTTCGTCAGCGGCAGGAAAAAGTGAAAATGTCAACTGGTTTGGCAGTCTACACAATTAAAAATATGAGTCTGTAGCTCAGCTGGATAGAGCAACGGCCTTCTAAGCCGTGGGTCGGGGGTTCGAATCCCTTCAGGCTCGTCGAATCCGAAAGGATTGACTCCCTTCGGATTCATTTTATGGTGGGTATAGCGCAGTTGGTTAGCGCGCCAGATTGTGGCTCTGGAGGCCTAGGGTTCGAATCCCTATACCCACCTTCCCTGAACAGGGTTTTGTTGGGCTATCGCCAAGCGGTAAGGCACAGGACTTTGACTCCTGCATCACGTTGGTTCGAATCCAACTAGCCCAGTTTACAGCTATGGGGTATTAGCTCAGTCGGTAGAGCACTTGACTTTTAATCAAGTTGTCCGGGGTTCGAATCCCCGATGCCTCATCCTTGAAAGTAAGCGGAAAACCTTTAAAAAAGGTTTTCCGCTATTTTTGTATCACGGTGAAAGAAGGGCAGATATGAAGAAACCTCTTATTATCAATATTCAGAAGTTTTCCGTCCACGACGGAGACGGAATCAGGACAACTGTATTTTTCAAGGGCTGTCCCCTTTCCTGCAGGTGGTGCCACAATGCGGAGAGCAGATCCTGGAACAGGGAGCTGATGTTCTTTTCCGAGCGGTGCTCCGGCTGCGGAAGATGCGCTGCGGTCTGTCCGGAGAAGGGTATTGCAGTAAAAGTACAGGAAGGCGGAATGCAGAAAATCGCTGTCACAGACAGAGCTCTCTGCACGGCCTGCGGAAGCTGTACCGACTTCTGTATTTCCAATGCGAGGAGCATCGTCGGGGAGGAGATGGAGGCGGAGGAGCTGGTGAGAATCCTCAGGCAGGACCGCCAGTTTTACGAGGATTCCGGCGGCGGAGTCACTCTGTCAGGCGGGGAGGCTATGGCTCAGGATATGGACTATATGGAGAACCTTCTTGTGAGGCTGCAGTCCGAGGGAATCCCTGTCAATATGGATACCTGCGGGGAGGCTCCCTTCGAGAGGTTTGAGCGGGTGCTTCCCTATATCCATACCTTCCTGTACGATATTAAGGCTGTGACGCCTGAGCTTCACCGGGAATACACAGGCGTTTCCAACGAGAGAATCCTGGAAAATCTCAAGAACCTGACCCTTGCCGGAGCCAGAGTCCATACAAGAGTTCCCGTCATTCCCGAAGTCAACGGAGACGATGAGGAGATGGGAAAAATCATCCGTTTCGTAAAGGAATATGCAAAGCCCGTTAAGATCAGCCTGCTGCCCTACCACAACACAGGAAAAGACAAGGCTGTGCGGGTTGGAGCCGAGAGCATGGAATTTTCCGTTCCTACGGGAGAGCGGATGGAGGAGCTGAAGGCCCTCTGGCTGCAGGCGGGCTTTCGGGAGGGAGAGGTACAGATCGGCGGATAGGCCGTAAGGGACAGTCCGGAAGGATGCTTTCATAAAGGAAAAACACTGCACACAGAATTATCCTGAAAAGGCTTTTTATATAAAGAAAGAATCGATCATACACAGTGGAGGAGGAGCAGAATGGAAGAGAGAGGAATGAATGAGCGCATCAGAATGCTCAGAAGACAGAGCGAAAACACGGAGCCGAGAATCTGCCTGGAGCGGGCAGTGCTGGAAACAGAGGCCTATAAAAAGTATGAGGGCTCTGTCTCTGTGCCGGAGATGAGAGCTTTGGCTTTTCTGCATTTTATGGAGAACCGGAAGCTGTGCATCAGCGACGGGGAGCTGATCGTAGGGGAGAAGGGGGACGGCCCTCAGTCTGCGCCCACCTTCCCGGAGCTGTGCTGCCACACCGTGGAGGACATGAGGATCATGAACGACAGGGAGCTGATTTCCTTTCAGGTGACGGAAAAGGATCTGAAAATCCAGGAGGAGGAGATTATTCCCTTCTGGGAGAAGCGCTCCATCCGACACAGGATTCTCTCGTCTATGTCCGAGGAGTGGAAGGCATGCTACAGCGCAGGAATTTTCACAGAATTTATGGAGCAGAGAGGGCCGGGACATACAGTTGGCTCGGAAAAAATCTATCAGAAAGGCTTTTTGGACTATAAGAAGGACATTCAGGATGCCCTGGATGCTCTGGACTATGCCGGCGATCTGCAGGCATTGAAAAAGCGGGAGCAGTTGACTGCCATGAGTATCTGCTGTGACGCGATTATGACTCTGGGGAGAAGGTATGCGGCCCTTGCCAGAGAGATGGCAAAGCAGGAGAGGGATGAAATAAGGAGGCAGGAGCTTCTTCAGATCGCTGAAAACTGCGATGTAGTTCCGGCTCACAGGCCAGAGACCTACTGGCAGGCGATCCAGATGTACTGGTTTGTCCACCTGGGAGTGACCACAGAGCTGAACCCGTGGGACGCCTACAGCCCGGGGCGCCTTGACCAGCATCTGTATCCGTTCTACAGAAAGGATGTAAAAGAAGGAATCCTGGATGACGAGAAAGCCAAGGAGCTTCTGGAATGCCTCTGGGTAAAATTCAACAACCAGCCGGCGCCTCCCAAGGTGGGCGTGACTCTGAAGGAGAGCGGAACCTACACCGACTTTGCCAACATCAACACAGGGGGAATCACGCCGGAGGGAGAGGATGGGGTAAACCCGGTCAGCTATCTGATTCTGGACTGTATGGATGAGATGCGCCTGCTTCAGCCCAGCTCCAATGTGCAGATCAGCCGGAAGACCCCTCAGAAATTTCTGAAAAGGGCCTGTGAGATTTCCAGGAAGGGATGGGGACAGCCAGCCTTTTACAATACGGAGGAGATTATCCAGGAGCTGTTAAATGCGGGAAAATCCATCGATGACGCCAGGCGGGGAGGCACCAGCGGCTGTGTGGAAACAGGAGCCTTCGGAAATGAGGCCTACATCCTGACCGGCTATTTCAATCTCCCGAAGGTGCTTGAGATTACCCTGAACAATGGCTGGGATCCGGTTGCGAAAAAACAGCTGGGCCTGAAGCTGGGAAATGCGGAGGATTTCCGCTCCTACGAGGAGCTGTTTGAGGCATACAAAAAGCAGATGGAGTATTTTATTGACATAAAGGTGAAGGGATCCAACGTGATCGAGGCCATCTATGCCAACTACATGCCGGCTCCCTTCCTGTCCATCATCACAAACGACTGCATTAAAAAGGGAATGGACTACAACGCCGGAGGAGCCCGCTATAACACCAATTACCTGCAGGGAGTGGGGATCGGAACCATCACCGATTCTCTGGCAGCGATCCGGTACCATGTGTTTGAGAAAAAGGACATCAGTATGGGAGAGCTGATGGAGGCGCTCCACCGCAATTTCGAAGGCTTCGAGGTGATCCGCCACCTGCTCACAGACCGCTCGCCCAAGTATGGAAATGACGATGACTATGCAGACGAAATTATGAAGGAAGTGTTCAGAAGCTACCGGGAAGCCGTAACCGGAAGGCCCAACAGCAGGGGAGGCCAGTGGAGGATCAACATGCTTCCCACCACCTGCCATGTCTATTTCGGGGAGGTGATGGAGGCTGCGCCAAACGGAAGGCTGGCTGGGAAACCGCTGTCAGAGGGAATTTCACCGAGCCAGGGAGCAGACGTCCACGGGCCGACGGCCGTGATCCGCTCAGCGTCCAAGATGGATCAGATCAGCACAGGAGGAACTCTGCTGAACCAGAAATTCACTCCCTCCAATGTGGCCGGGGAGAAGGGGCTCGACAACATGGCAAACCTGGTGCGCACCTATTTCAACCTGGACGGCCACCACATTCAGTTCAATGTCATTGACCGCCAGACGCTTCTGGAGGCTCAGAAGCATCCGGAAGACTACAGGGATCTCATCGTCCGGGTTGCCGGCTACAGTGACCATTTCCGGAATCTCAGCAGGGCTCTTCAGGACGAGATCATCGCGAGGACGGAGCAGAGCTTTAATTAGAGAATGTGCTGTCAATTTCCTGTGAAATCTGTTACAATAGAGTTCGTTTCCTTTAATACGCCGTATTTTCTGCTGAATAGAGGGGAGAATACGGAAAATTTCACAGGAGGATAGGAGTATGGAACAGTTTTTTAAATTCAAGGAGCATGGAACGGATGTCAAGACAGAAGTGATTGCCGGAGTGACCACCTTTATGACAATGGCCTACATTCTGGCAGTGAATCCGTCCATGCTGGGCCCGGAAGGCGCCGGGATGGATTCAGGGGCAGTATTTACTGCGACGGCTCTGGCTTCAGCCCTTGCCTCATTTTTGATGGCGCTGTTTGCCAATCTGCCCTTTGTGCTGTCTGCCGGTATGGGACTGAATGCCTATTTTGCCTATACGGTCTGCGGAAGCATGGGGTATAGCTGGGAGGTTGCCCTGACGGCTGTGTTTGCGGAGGGAATTATTTTTATCATCCTCTCCCTCACCAATGTCCGGGAGGCTCTCTTCAATGCGATTCCGGCCACCCTCAAGATCGCAGTGGCAGTGGGAATCGGCCTTTTCATCACGTTTATCGGCCTGCAGAATGCCCACATTGTGGTGGATTCTTCCACCCTTGTCACGGTCTTTTCTTTCCGCGGCTCTGTGGAGGCCGGAACCTTTCAGTCAGAGGGGATCACCGTTCTTCTGGCTTTAGTCGGAATTATCATTACGTCGGTGCTTCTCATAAAGAGAGTGAAGGGAAACATTCTGATCGGAATCCTCGCCACCTGGATTCTGGGAATGATCTGCCAGGCTGTGGGGCTCTACGTTCCGAATCCGGAGGCCGGATTCTACAGCCTTTTCCCAAGCGGAGTGTTCTCCATGCCGGCAAGTGTGGCCCCCACTTTCATGAAGCTGGACTTCTCCGTTGTGGGAACGCTGAACTTTGTGGTTGTTATGTTTGCATTCCTGTTCGTGGACATGTTTGACACCCTGGGGACTCTGATCGGCTGCGCATCCAAGGCAGACATGCTTGATAAGGATGGAAAACTGCCGCAAATCAAGGGAGCTCTGTTTGCAGATGCCGTCGGAACGACAGTGGGAGCTGTTCTGGGAACCTCCACCATCACAACATTTGTGGAATCCTCATCCGGCATTGCGGAGGGAGGAAGAACGGGACTGACCTCGATTGTAGCAGGTGGACTCTTTCTGATTGCCCTGTTCCTTTCACCGGTCTTTCTGGCGATCCCGTCCTTTGCCACAGCTCCGGCTCTTGTAGTGGTAGGATTCCTGATGATGCAGCAGGTGGTAAAGATTGAGTGGGAGAATCTGGTGGAGGCCATCCCGGCCTTTATTGCCATTTTTGCCATGCCGTTCATGTACTCCATCTCCGAGGGAATCGCCATGGGCGTTATCTCCTATGTGCTGATTCATCTTCTGGCAGGAAAAGCCAGGCAGAATACACCGCTGATGTATGTGCTGGCGCTTCTGTTTGTGCTGAAGTATATTTTCCTCTAAAATGGAGCTGCGGCGGCTGTCTCCTGAGGCAGAGGAAAAGCTTTGCTTTACTTTTCAGGGAAGGCTCTGGCTGAGGACCCGTCCGGATGACTGTCCGGCCGGGCTCTCCTCAGGGCAGAGCAGGTACAGGCAGGAAAAGCAGACAAATCCACGTTATGCTCAATCGTGCTGCTGATGAAATGAGAAAAAAGAGTTCTTTTTTTTGCAAACAGTATCATATCATATTGCAGAGAGCAGCTGTGACAGACAGTGCAAACAAATTTGGTAAAAAGCATAAAAAATTTGAAAATTCTGCTTGAATAAATGCGAAAAAGTGGTATACTAGCACTATGCAGATATGGTTCATCGGTAGAACGCTAGCTTCCCAAGCTGGAAAGGCGGGTTCGACTCCCGTTATCTGCTCTTTTTATTTGCCCCTGTAAATACTGGATTTTTCCTTTATTTACAGGGGTTTTGCTTTTGCAGCCTGAAAAAATATTACAGTATTAAGGAGTATGTTTTCGGCACTTTTGCAGCACGGATGCAGGGTGCAGCCACATGCCTCTCAGTACCGGTTCTTGTTTTTTAAGATTCATGTGAAAATTCTTTATTTTCTCCACAGATTGTCGTAAAATAGAAAAAATTAAAAATACTCTGAAAGGAGCCATAGTATGACAAAAGAAGAACTTACTCTGGAAATCATTGACCGGTTAAAGAAGGAATATCCGGATGCGGACTGCACACTG
The DNA here is from genome assembly GCF_003480545.1 of Clostridium sp. AM29-11AC. NCBI lineage: Bacteria > Bacillati > Bacillota > Clostridia > Eubacteriales > Clostridiaceae > Clostridium > Clostridium sp. AM29-11AC. The sequence goes on along the minus strand of NZ_QUJI01000010.1, from coordinate 34,034 downwards.
GACTACAATGACGCCTGGAAGCTCTTGGTCAGCGTCCGTCTGGCAGCCCAGTGCACAGATGCCAGAGTGAATGTGGTGGTAAAGGATTTATATGAGAAATTTCCGGATGTGAACGCCCTTGCAGAGGCGCCGGTGGAGGAAATTGAGGCGATTGTGAGGCCCTGCGGCCTGGGGCACAGCAAGGCAAAGGATATCAGCGCCTGCATGAAAATGCTCAGGGATCAATTTGACGGCAGGGTTCCCGACAGCTTTGACGCCCTGCTGTCTCTGCCCGGCGTGGGGAGAAAAAGCGCGAACCTGATTATGGGAGATGTGTTCGGGAAGCCGGCGATAGTCACCGATACCCATTGTATCCGGCTGGTGAACCGCATGGGACTTGTGGACGGAATCAAGGAGCCTAAAAAGGTGGAGATGGCGCTCTGGAAGCTGGTTCCGCCTCAGGAGGGAAGCGATTTCTGCCACCGCCTTGTCTACCACGGGAGGGACATATGCACAGCGAGAACGAAGCCCCACTGCGACAGGTGCTGTCTGGCAGATATATGTGCCAAGAACGGCGTATAGGGAAAACGGGCAGTGCTGACAGAGGACGGCACGCTGAGGATAGAACTGGTGCCTTTCATTTAAAGCAGGAACAGCTCCCCTCCTGTGAAACTTTGCCAGCGAAGACTTTTCAGATCAAACTGCAAATTTTTTGAAGTTATCAGCTCACATGGCTCGTTTCAAAAAATAGAAGGCTTATGACTGCCATGAGAGGCAGGGCAGAGGGCAGCTTTCTTAAGAACAGGAAAACCAGAAGGAACAGAATCATTTGAAGGAGCAGAATCAGCTGGAGGGGCAGGAAGCAGAAATGAGGTATAAAAGTCAGATGGAAGAAATAAAGAATAAGGGCCGTGCGGACAGCAGGGATAAATCAGAAAAGGACAGAGGCACAGAAATGAAACCCGGCACAGAGAAAGCCATGTTTGCAGAAGAAAAAAGTGAGGAGGAGATGGAGCAGGAGCTGGAGACGCTCCTGAATCAGCCCCAGGAGCAAAAAAAGAAGAGGCGCTCTCCTCTGGCAGCTGTAAAAAATATCAGGAACTGGTCTCCGAAAAAGAAAAAGTGCGGTGCGGCAGTTCTGGCCGTGGCAGCGGCAGTTCTCGTGCTCCGGGCTTTGGCAGGAGGAAAAAGCAGCGCGCCGGCGGTGGCGTCTATGCCGCTGGAGAGGGGAGATGTGGTTTCTACCCTGTCTCTGACAGGGCCGATTTCCGGTACAGACAGCGCAGATGTGGTTTCCAATCTCCACGCCGAGGTTCTGGAAATCCGGGTAAAGGAGGGCGATCGCGTGGAGAAAGGCCAGGTTCTGGCTGTTCTGGACCGCACAGATGCCCAGAAGGAAGTGGATATTGCCCAGAATTCCTATGAGCTGGCTGTCAGCGAGTACAATGAAAATATCCGCGACACGAGAAACGGCTATGAGAAGGCGGTGCAGGACTACAACACAGCCAAGCTGAATTACGACAGAAACAAGGTGCTGTTTGAGTCAGGCGCTGTCTCCTCGGCTGAGTTTGAGGCTGTAAGCAATGGGCTGAATGATGCCAGGAGAGAGATGGAGAGCTATACTGTGGAAAACGGCCAGGCAGTGCCGGATAAGTCCTATGAGCTGAAGGTACAGTCTGCCCAGTTTGAGCTGGATCAGAAGAAGAAGGATCTGGAGGAAACAGAGGTGAAAAGTCCCATAGCCGGAACGGTGGTGCGTGTGAATTCCAAGGTGGGACAGTTTGCGGACAAGCCGGAGGATGAAAAGCCCATGTTCATTGTGGAAAACCTCGATCAGCTTGAGATGGAGCTCCAGGTCAGCGAGTATTCGGTGGGAGATATTTCTGTAGGACTTCCGGTAGAAATCACAGCTGATATTCTGGACGGAAGGACGGTTAAGGGAACGGTTTCCTCCATCTCCCCCACAGGAGAGGAGAAGGTGGGAAGCGGGTCCACGGAACGTGTAGTTCCCACTACTGTGACCATTGATGATCCGAAGAGCGGACTGATTGCCGGGATCACAGCCAGGGCCACGGTGGTGACGGAGAGGGCTGAAGATGTATTTAAAATTCCCTCCTCTGCGATTCTTACGGAGGAGGATGGAGGAAAACAGATTGCAGTTTTGAAGGAGGGGACGAACCTGGTTCATCTTATCCCTGTGACCACTGGAGTTGAGAGCGATCTGGAAACGGAGATTGCTGCAGCTGCAGGGGAGGAGCTGACAGAGGGAATGACCGTGCTTCTGTCCCCTGAGGGACTTTCCGAGGGAATGGAAGTGGTGCCGGTATGATAAGAGCAAAAAAGAGCTGTGAGGAAAAGAAAAAAAGAGAAAATACGGCGGGACAGCTCTGTCCTGGAAGCAGGGGATTTAAGCTCAGCCAGACAGCAGAGAGAGCGGCCCGGAAAGCCGGGACGCTGTTTGCAGCCGGGAGAAAAAACGGACGGACAGCCGGGACAGGGACAGATGAGCTGATCAAAGTTGTAAATCTGTGCAAGATATACGATACAGGAGCTATGAAGGTTGTGGGCCTCAGAAATATAAACCTGACCATAAAAAGAGGCGAGTTTGTCGCTATCATGGGACAGTCAGGTTCGGGCAAATCTACCTTTATGAATATCCTGGGCTGTCTGGACCGGCCTCTGATCGGCCATTACTACCTGGACGGCATTGATATCAACGCCATGGATGACAGGATGCTTTCCCGGATCAGAAATCAGAAGATAGGCTTCGTATTCCAGTCTTTCAACCTGATTTCCAGAACCACGGCCAGAGAGAATGTGGAGCTTCCCATGACCTACGCCCATGTACCCAAGCATGAGAGAAGGGAGAGGGCTATACGGCTGCTGGAACGTGTGGGGCTGGGGGCAAGGACGGAGCACATGCCAAATGAGATGTCCGGCGGCCAGCGCCAGCGGGTGGCGATTGCCAGAGCCCTTGCCAATGATCCGCCTCTGATTCTGGCGGATGAGCCCACCGGAAACCTGGATACGGCGGCTTCTCTGGAGATTATGGAGCTCTTTTCAGAGCTTCACAGGGAGGGGGCTACGGTGGTTGTCGTCACCCATGAGGAGGATATAGCAGCCTTCACGGAACGCATTATCCGCTTCCGGGACGGGCGGATCATAAGCGACGAGAGGAGAGGAAGGACCGGCCGGGAGGATACGCCGAAGGAGGTGGAGGAATGTTAATTGAAAATATGAAGATGGCTTTCTCTGCCCTGCGGGCCAACAAGCTGCGCTCTTTTCTTACGATGCTGGGCATCATTATAGGAATCGGCTCCGTTATCTCCATCGTTTCCATCGGAGACACCATGAGAGAGCTGTTTTCCAGCCTGTACAGAGATGTGGGAGTGACGCAGGCCTATGTGTCCATCGGCTACTGGGTGGATGATGTGAGGGAGAGCGACTATTTTACCATGGATGATCTGGAGAAAATTAAGAATGTATTTGGGGACCAGATTGCCTATATTGACAGCTCCATGAGTACCTCGGCCGAGGCCGTCTCAGGGGCGGACAAGATGGAGTTTGACTATGAGGGAATTGACTGCAATTACATCGATGTCCAGCCGGTAGATATTTTATATGGAAGATATCTGAACGAAGCTGACGTTAAGGGGAGAAAGGAAAACGCAGTGATTGACGTTGATACGGCCAGAAATTTCTTCCACACAGACAATGCGGTGGGAAGGCAGTTTCGGACTGTACTGTTCGGGGAGGTAAAGGAGTTTACGGTGGTGGGAGTCTATGAGAAGGAGATGAGCCCCTTCCAGAAGCTGATGATGGGGGTGAGCGAGGAGAGAGGGGCGGCCTTTATCCCGTGGACGCTTCTGACCTGGCCCAATGACCGGTTTTACGGCTGCCGTCTGTATGCGGATGAGTCCATGACCTCCCAGGAACTGACCCGGTTTTACGACAATCTGGCCTTCTATGTGGCAAAGCTTAAGAACAGGGAGCCGGAGGACTGGCTGGTGCAGACTGCCATGGAGGAGATGGGTCAGGTGGATTCTCTCATGTCAGGGCTGTCGGCGGCAGTGGGAGGAATCGCTGCGATCTCCCTGTTAGTGGGGGGAATCGGCATTATGAATATCATGCTGGTGTCAGTGACGGAGCGCACCAGGGAAATCGGAATCAGGAAGGCTCTGGGAGCCAGAACCCGGGATATTATGGTACAGTTTCTCACGGAATCTGCGATCCTGTCAGCCTGCGGAGGGATGATCGGGATTCTGATTGGCTCCGGTCTTGTCATGGCTGCCGGAGCAGCTCTGGGAGTTCAGGCGGTGGTAAAACCGACGGTGGTGATTCTGGCCGTCTCGTTTTCTGCAGTGGTCGGAATTTTCTTCGGCCTCTACCCGGCCAGAAAGGCGGCGCTGGCCAACCCCATCGACGCACTCCGCTATGAATAGGGACCCAGAGAACGGCTAAAATTTATAGAAGAGGCGGCAGGCGAAAGAAGATGAAAGAAGATTCTGGCCTGCCGCTTTTTGCAGGCTGCATGAGACCCGCCACCCCAGATTTTTTTATGTGGGACGAATGAAAGGAAATTTACGAATTTATGAAAATTTTTATAGCCACTCGATATTTACAAAATTGTATGATATAATAAAGCGATATAATTAATTACAGCAGGGAGTGGGTATATGCTCAATGAAGAGAAAATCAGACTTATGACAAATATGGCCATGTTTGAAAAAAAGAACGGAAAGGCCATGAACTCCGGCAAAAACTATTTCAAGAGCGATTATATCAGCCGCAATATGATACGCGGTTTTTTCAGCTACACCATAAGCTGCGCGGCAATTCTCTGCATCTGGCTGATCTACAGCATGGAAGAGTTTTTGAGCACTCTCTCCTTTGAGGGGATGCTTGGTCTTATCAGAGGCTTCGTGATTTACTATGTCATTGGGCTGGCCCTGTATATGGGGCTGGTGTATGCCGTTTATTCGAGGCGCTACGACTACGCGTCGAAGAATATCAGGCTTTACACGGCAAAACTGAAACATCTTGACAAGCGGTACGACTATCAGAACCGCTCGAGAACTCTGGCAAAGGAGGACAGGAGGGTATGATGGGACTGCTTGTATTCAAGGAGCGCCTCAGGATATTTTATGCGAAGAACAGCCAGATTGTGATTCCGATCCTGAAATTTATCGTTGCGTTTACCGCTTTCTATCTGATAGGAAAGAACACCGGATTCGTGGAAAAACTGAGCTCTCCCCTTGTGGCGGTGGTAATGGGGCTTGTAGGAGCGGCTGTACCATATGGGGTGACGGCATTTCTGGCCGGAGGCTTCCTCATGGCCCAGCTTTTTTCCATCTCCCTTGAGGTGGCGGTGATCACGCTGATTTTCCTGATGGTCGTGGTGCTCTTATACTATGGCTTTCAGCCGGGGGACAGCGTGCTGCTGCTGGTGACGCCGATTATGTTTTTCCTGAAGATCCCGTTTGCGGTTCCCCTTCTGGTGGGACTGGGAGGAAACATGCTTTCGGTTATTCCGGTATGCTGCGGAACATTTATCTACTACGTGATCCTTTACGTAAAGCAGAATGCCAGCGTTCTGGCCGGCAGTGCTCAGACAGAGCTTACACAGCTTGTGATACAGCTTGTAAAGAGTATTGTCACCAATCAGGCCATGCTGGTGATGATGGCTGCACTGGCACTCTGCATCCTGATCGTGCATATTATAAAGAGCATGTCAGTGAATTACGCATGGGGGATCGCAATCGCGGCCGGTATAATTGCCCAGCTTCTGGTAATTTTTATCGGGGACTTCCGGTTCAATGTATCAGTGTCCATACTGGAGATTACAGTGGGCATGGCTGTATCGGCTCTAATCGCAGTGGTCTATCACTTCTTTGTCTTTGCGGTGGATTACACGCGGACGGAGTATGTCCAGTTTGAGGACGATGATTACTACTACTATGTGAAGGCTGTGCCGAAAATCGCAGTTTCCAAGCCGGATGTGAAGGTACAGAGAATTAACACAAGAAGAACCCCAAAGCGCAGGGATTGATGAAGGAAGAAAAAAGGAGGTGAGAGTATGGCAGAATATCTGAAAGAGCTGTATTCGTGGATCGCGTTTGTCCCGAATATGACATTAAAAAACCTTCTGGAAATTGTAATTATTGCATTTGTAGTCTACGAGGTTCTGGTCTGGATTAAGAACACAAGGGCATGGGCACTTTTAAAGGGGATCCTTTTTATCTGTGCGTTTGCGTTTGCGGCTGCCGTACTGGAACTGGACACCATCCTTTGGCTGCTGGGTAAGGCATCCTATATTGCCATCACCGCACTGCTTATTATATTCCAGCCGGAACTCAGACGCGCTCTGGAACAGCTGGGGAGCAAGAATGTTCTGACCGGTCTGTTTGCCAATGACGACGGCAAGGTGAAGGAAAACTTCAGCGAGAAGACAATCAATGAGCTGACAAGGGCCTGCTTTGAGATGGGCAAGGTTAAGACAGGGGCTCTCATGGTAATTGAGATGGAAACCCCTCTGAGCGATGTGGAGCGCACCGGAATCGAGGTGGACGGAATCATCACAAGCCAGCTCCTGATCAATATTTTTGAGCACAACACCCCTCTTCACGACGGAGCAGTGGTGATCCGGGGAAACCGGGTGACAGCTGCTACCTGTTATCTGCCTTTGTCCGACAATATGGACATCAGCAAGGATCTGGGCACGCGCCACAGGGCGGCTGTAGGAATCAGCGAAGTGACTGACAGCCTGACTCTTGTAGTTTCAGAGGAAACAGGCCGTGTGTCCGTAGCCTCAGGAGGAAGGCTGATCCGTGTCTCTGATGCGGAACAGCTGAAGGAAATTCTGTCCAGAGCAGTGAAGAGGGAGGAGACGACTGCTGCCAGGTTTAAGATTTGGAAGGGAAGGCGGAAGAATGAAAGAAAAGCTGACTAAAAATGCAGGACTTAAGCTGATCTCGCTGCTCTGTGCCTTCCTGGTGTGGCTCGCCGTTGTGAATGTGGCAAACCCGGTTCAGACAAAGAGTGTGGAAGTGCCTGTCTCGATCACAAATGAGTCAGTTCTGGAAAGCTCCAATCTGACGTACCAGATTGACGGAAAGAGCACTGTGACGGTGCAGGTGAGCGCCAGGGCCCGTGATATCTACCGGTTCAGCGCAGATGACTTCAGGGCCTATGCGGATCTGGCCGATCTCTACACGGTGACGGGAGCCGTTCCGGTTACCGTAGAGATTCTGAACGACGAGGAGTACCTGGTGGGGAATGCGGCCTTCGCAGGAGCCAAGTATGAGGTAAAGGCGCCAGGAGTTGTCCATATTAAGACTGAAGAGCTTCAGACAAAACGGTTTTCTCTGACCTATCACATAACGGGAACTCCGGCTGGCGACGGAGAATATGCCCCTGGCCAGGTGGAAATGAATCCCGACTATGTGTATGTGAGAGGCCCGGTATCCCTGATCGGGCAGATCAGCAGTGTGGGAATTGAGATTGATGTGGAGGGAAAGGACAGTGACGTGTCTGGAACGGCATCCCCGAAATTCTATGATGCCAATGATAATGAGCTGCCCTTAGGCGATACGGTTACAATCCTGGGCGGAGATATCTCTTATGAGATGACGATGCTGAGGGTAAAGACCCTTGCCCTTGACTTCCAGGTGTCAGGGGAGGTGGCTGACGGCTACAGGATGACGGGAATTGACTGCGGTGTGACGAGCGTTTCCGTGGCAGGCCTGCGCTCCGTGCTGGCCAATATGAACACCCTTCCAATTCAGAGTCCGGAGCTCTCTGTGGAAGGAGCCACAGCCGACAAAGAATGCGAGATTGATCTGGCAGATTATCTTCCGGCAGGGCTTGAGCTGGCCGGACTGGACAACACGGTTGTGAAGGTAACGCTCCAGGTAGAGCCTCTGCAGAACAGAGTTTACACGGTAGATCAGGAAGATATTGAAATGACAGGAGCTTCTGACGGCTACAGCTATGAGCTGCAGGGCTCTGAGGTCAGGATTACCGTGCGCGGACTGAAAGAGGATTTGGACAGTCTGTCTCCGGATAAGATGAACCTGTCGCTGGATGTGCTGGGCATGACGCCGGGAATCCATACGGCAGTTCTCAAGTATCAGCTGGACGAGGCCTATGAAATGATAGGAATTCCTTCGGTGACAGTGGAAGTCACAGAGAGGACGGCTCATTCCTCGGCAGACACTGCATCGGGAACGCAAGATGAAGAGGAACAGGGAACTCAGGAATCGGAACAGTCCGGGACAGCAGGCGCAGACAGAGGCACAGAGGCCGGACAGGAATAAAGCGGCGGCGAAAGTCATGTACTTTCGCCAAAGGCCGGAAGGAAATAACACAGGAGAAGTTTTATGGTTAAAGCAAAAGTAAAAATTAAGAATACCAGCGGGCTCCATCTGAGACCGGCGGGAATTCTCTGCAACGAGGCGGTGAAATACCAGTCTCAGATAACATTCAATTATAAAAACAGTTCATCGAATGCAAAAAGCGTGCTGAGTGTTCTGGGGGCCTGCATTAAATGCGGGGATGAGATTGAATTCATCTGTGAGGGAAAAGACGAGGAAGAGGCGCTGTCCGCCATGTTAAAGGCAGTCAACGACGGTCTGGGCGAATAGCAGCCCTCAGATAGAAGGAGGAAAAAGAAAATGGCATCAGGAACAGGAGCATCTGCCGGCATCGGCATTGGAAAGGTTGTAATTCTTAAAGAAGAGGCTCTCGTAATCAGGCGCGATACAGTGGCTGATGCTGCGGCAGAGAAGGAGCGTTTTAAAAAGGCTGTGGAAAAGAGCATCGAGGACACACAGGCCCTGGCTGCCGATATGGCAGAGAGAATCGGAGAAAAAGAAGCTGAGATTTTAAATGGTCATCTGATGCTTCTGCAGGACCCGATGATGACCATGGAGATAGAGGGAAAGATCGACAGCGAAAAGCTGTGCAGTGAGGCGGCCATCGAGGACGTATGCACGATGTACGCGGATATGTTTGCATCTATGGACGATGAACTGATGCAGCAGAGGGCTGCCGACATGCGAGATATCAAGACCAGAATGCAGAAGGTGCTTCTGGGCGTCAAGTCTGTGGACGTATCGGCGCTTCCCAAGGGAAGTGTACTGGTGGCAGAGGATCTGACTCCTTCTGTTACAGCCGGAATCAATCCGGAAAATGTAACGGGAATCGTGACAGAGCTGGGAGGACGCACCTCCCATTCAGCCATTCTTGCCAGGGCGCTGGAGATCCCGGCTGTAGTGGCTGCCGCAGGCATTCTGTCCCAGGCAGCCGACGGCGATGAGATTATCCTGGACGGAGAGAGCGGAGAGATCTTCGTGAAGCCGGAAGAGTCCGTAAAGGCAGAGTATGAGGCAAAGAGGGCTTCCTACCTGGCTGAGAAGGAGGAGCTTAAGAAATATGTCGGCAGGGAGACAATCACAAAGGACGGCGTAAAGATAGAGGTGGCAGCCAATATCGGGCGGCCGGAGGATGTGGATCGTGTGCTTTCCTATGACGCGGAGGGCATCGGACTGTTCCGCACAGAGTTCCTGTTTATGGATCGCACCTCCATGCCCACAGAGGAGGAGCAGTTTGAGGCTTACAGGAAAGTAGCTGTTGCCATGAACGGAAAGCCGGTAATTATCAGAACGCTGGATATAGGCGGCGATAAGGAGATTCCTTACATGGGGCTGAAAAAGGACGAAAATCCATTCCTGGGCTATCGGGCAATCCGCTTCTGCCTTGACAGGAAGGATGACATTTACCGTCCGCAGCTTCGCGCCCTGCTGCGTGCCAGCGCATTCGGAGCCATCAAGATTATGGTTCCGATGGTAACCTGCGTGGAGGAGTACCGTGAGGCAAAGGCTCTGATTCACGAGATTATGGACGAGCTGGAACAGGAGGGAATCCCTTACAATAAAGACATTCAGGTAGGAATCATGGTAGAGACGGCTGCAGCTTCTCTGATGGCTGACGTGTTTGCCAGGGAGGTAGATTTCTTCAGTATCGGCACAAATGATCTGACCCAGTACACCATGTCTGTGGATCGCGGAAACGATAAGGTATCCTACCTGTACTCCACCTTCAATCCGGCTGTTTTGAGAAGCATCCGCCATATTATCGAGTGCGGAAGGAAAGAGGGCATCATGGTCGGAATGTGCGGGGAGGCGGCCAGCGATCCGCTGATGATCCCGCTGTTAGTGGCGTTCGGATTAAATGAGTTCAGCATGAGCGCTTCTGCCGTCCTGAAGGCCAGAAAGATGATCACAGAGTGCGACAGCAGAAAGCTTCAGGAGATGGCGGACAAGGCTATGAGTTTTGTGACTGCCTCCGAGATTGAGAGCTTTATGAGGGAATTCACAGAGAAGAATTTCCTGTAGAGGATGACAATCTGCCAGACAAAGTCTGGCAGAACATGACGGGAGCTGCCTGACGAAAGAGAACAGGCAGGTTCGGGCCTGCTGAAAGCGGCCTGCAAAAATCTGCCTGGATGAGGGATGAAAGAAAAGAGGTGCTGCATAATTATGATTGTAACTGGTACAACTATAATTATGCAGCCTTTTGCTTTGGGGGGAAATTTAAGGATTTTCCAAAAAAACTCTTTGGAAACAGACAGAGCTTTCGCAGGAAGCAGACGCTTTAGGAGGAGCAGAGTCTGTCATCGGCAGGGGGCGGACTGCCCGGAGGAAACGAAGGTTTCCTGAATATCATGTACGTGAGGATGAAGAAGATGATTGTTTACCTGATATGCTATCTGGCCTCTTTTCTGACGGCCATGATGGGTCATTACTATTTTTCAGGAATTTTCCTGATAGGCGCAGCCGTTTACCTCTACGTGAGAGAGTTCAGAAGAACGGGGAACTGCATCCATCTGAGAGGAATTTTTTCTCTGGCCTGGGTGGGCGGGCAGGGAATTTCCTGTCTGAAGCTGAGCCGCCTGGCAAGGGACTGGAGCCTGATGACATGGCTCTGCTTTCTGGCTGCCTTCCTGGGTTTTTATTTTGCCTATGAGTTTTTTGAGAGGAGAGGCCGGAATAACTATAACAGCTACGCTGCTAGGTGGAAAGGGCAGAAGCGCTGGCACGATTTCCGTTCCTGCGAGGAGCCGGTGTTTGTGTGTGCCGTGGCCATAGCGGTCGTTTCCCTGCTCTGCTTCGCGGCAGAGGCGGTGATTCTCGGATATGTGCCGTTTTTCCTCAGGGGAGTGCCTCACGCATATTCCTATTTTCACATTACGGGAGTCCACTATTTTACCGTATCCTGTGTGCTGGTACCGGCCCTTACGGTTATATTCTTTCACTCCAATGGAGGGCGGGACAGGTTAAAGACAGGGATCCTGATAGGTATGGACGTGATAGCCCTGCTGATTCCGATTCTCTGCGTTTCCAGGTTTCAGCTGATCCTGGCAGTGGCCCTGGCGGTGCTCACCTATCTGATGATGGATATTCATATTGATCCTCTGCAGATGATGATAGGGGCAGCGGGGCTGTTTGTGGTCATGGTGATCGTCTATGTGATTCTGACCATTGCCAGAAGCCACGATGTGGAGTATCTGAACGGAATTTTTGAGATGAAAAACAGCAGGATGCCGATTTTTATTACGCAGCCCTATATGTATATTGCAAATAACTATGATAACTTTGACTGTCTGGTGGAGGCTCTGGCGGCAGGGCACAGCCACAGCTTCGGACTCAGAATGCTCTTCCCGCTCTGGGCACTGACGGGCCTTAAATTTCTCTTTCCGCAGCTGACAGCCTTTGAGCTTTTCACCACAAAGAAGGAACTGACAACAGTTACCCTGTTCTATGACGCCTACTACGACTTCGGGCTCATCGGCGTCGTGCTTCTGGCCTGTGCGCTGGGAGCGCTGGCCTTCTATCTGACCGATATGGTGAAGCATATCAGGAACCCGATCGGGTATCTTCTGTATGCCCAGATTGCCGTGTACTTTGGCCTGTCTTTTTTCACCACCTGGTTCAGCAACCCGGCCACCTGGTTCTATCTGGTCCTGACAGGGGCCGCGGCAGTGTACGTGGAGTGGCGTCAGTAAGAGAGCCTGGAGATAAAAACATCTGCAGCAAAAAAACAATGAGAGGAGAGGAAGGTTATGATTTCAGAAAAAATGCAGCCATTGCTCAAAAACAACTCAGCCATCAGGATGATGTTTGAGGAAGGGAAAAAGATGGCCGCTGTCTACGGGGCAGAGAATGTGTATGATTTCAGCCTGGGAAACCCCAGCGTTCCGGCGCCGAAGGAGGTGGAGCAGGCCATTTCGGATATTCTGAGAGAGGAGGATTCCCTGTTTGTCCACGGCTATATGAGCAATGCAGGGTATGAGGATGTGAGGGAGGCCATTGCCCAGTCCTTAAACAGACGTTTTGGCACAGCCTTTCACCAGGACAACATCCTGATGACAGTGGGGGCGGCCAGCGGGCTGAACGTGCTCCTGAAAACTCTCTTAAATCCCGGTGAGCAGGTGATTGCCTTTGCCCCGTATTTTGTGGAGTATGGCTCCTACGTCCGCAATTATGACGGGGAGCTGGTGGTGATCCCGCCGAATACCAAGGACTTTCAGCCGAACCTTTCGGAGTTTGAGAAGCGCATCACGGAAAAGACAAAGGCTGTGATTATCAATACGCCCAACAATCCCACGGGCGTGATCTATTCGGAGGAAACGCTGAGAGCCATGGCAGGCATTCTGGAAGAAAAGGAGAGAGAGTTCGGCCATCCCATCGTGCTGATTTCCGACGAGCCTTACAGGGAGCTGGCCTACGACGGGGCGGTGGTTCCCTTTGTTACGAAGTATTACAGAAACACCGCTGTCTGCTACTCCTACAGCAAATCTCTCTCTCTTCCCGGAGAACGGATTGGCTATCTGCTCATCCCGGACGAGATGGAGGAGGCGAAGGCCGTCTTCTCAGCGGCGGTTATCGCAAACCGTGTGCTGGGCTGTGTCAATGCTCCGTCTCTGATGCAGAGGGTGATTATGAGATGTGTGGACGCCGAGGTGAATGTGGATGCCTACGACAGAAACCGAAACCTCCTCTATAACGGGCTGAGGGAATGCGGCTTTGAGTGCATTAAGCCGGAGGGGGCGTTTTACCTGTTTATGAAGACTCCGGCAGATGAGAAGGAGTTCTGCGAGAAGGCCAAGGAACATCACGTGCTGGTGGTTCCCGGAAGTTCCTTTGCGTGTCCCGGCTATGTGAGGATTGCCTACTGTGTATCCTATGAGATGATTGAGAGATCCCTTCCGGCCTTCAGGGCGATCGCAGAGTATTACGGACTGACGAAATAGGCGGGGAGTCTGGAAAAGGACAGGATAAAATAAGAGAACAGGGAGTGTCTGAGCATAGGCAGATCATGAGGGATTGGCAGAGTCAGGAGGCTGGCATATGGAAGAGGCAAAAAGATATCTGAGGACAATTCTTAATATTCTGATTCCTCTGACAGGAATCTATCTGGTGTGTTTCTGGGGACCAAAGCTGCTGGGATTTTTTATCCCCTTTGTCATCGGCTGGGTCATTGCGCTGATAGCCAACCCTCTGGTCCGGTTTCTCGAGAGAAGGATGAGGATTGTGAGAAAACACGGCTCTGCTCTGATTATCGTGGGAGTTCTGGCACTCATTATCCTGCTCCTCTATCTGGTGATCGGAAAACTGTATACGGAAATCAGAGACTTCATCGGAGATCTGCCGGCTCTCTACGAGAACGCGGCTTTGGAGATACGCGGAGCCCTGGAAAATGGAGGGCGGCTTTTTGAATTTCTGCCTGATGAGTTCCAGGAGACAGTGGTAAGGTTCACGGAAAATCTGGGAAGCTACATGGGAGAGATTGTATCGAAAGCAGCTGCTCCGACGGTGGAGATCGCAGGAAATGTGGCAAAGGGCATTCCCAATGCGCTGGTGAATACCGTAATCACGATTCTGTCCGCCTATATTTTCATCGCGGAGCAGGAGCGGATCATGGAATGGCTGAGAAAAATCCTGCCGGAATTTATCCTGCGGTATATAGCCTATCTGAAGAAGGATGCAAGGGGAGTGATTGGAGGCTATTTTCTTGCACAGTTTCGGATTATGTTTGTGGTTGCGGTAATCCTGGCCGTGGGCTTTCTGTTTCTCGATGTAAGCTATGGCCTCGTCCTGGCTGTCCTGATTTCTATACTGGATTTTCTGCCTGTCTTCGGGACAGGGACAGCGCTGTTTCCCTGGGCGGCGGTAAAGCTCTTTACCGGCGATTACGGCTATGCGGCAGGGCTTTTGATCCTCTATGTGGTCACTCAGGTGGCAAGGCAGCTCATTCAGCCGAAGATAGTCGGAGATTCCATGGGACTGCCGCCTCTGATGACGCTGTTTCTGCTGTATCTTGGATTTAAGATGAAGGGGCTGGCCGGCATGATCCTGGCTGTGCCGATTGGGCTTATCTTTATCAATTTTTATAAATACGGGGCTTTTGACTCCCTGATTGAAAATGTTAAAATCCTGATCCGGGATATAAACGAGTTCCGCCGGGGAGGAAGAGACGGGCAGCAATAGGATGCCTGTGCTGTTTACAGTTTTCTGCGCCCTGGAGGAGAGCCGAAGGACTTTTTGTAGGCTCTCAGGAAGGCGGAATAGTTTTTAAAGCCGCAGCGGTAGCAGGTTTCCGTTACCGAAAGACCGGAATCTAACAGAGCCCTGGCCATTAAGAGCCGCTTCTCATTGATGTATTCCATGAGGGTGCAGCCGGTTTCCCGTTTAAAAAGCCGCATCATGTGGGAGCGGCTTAAAAAGACGCGGGAGGCCAGAGCGTCGATGGAAAAATCGGCGGCAGGATTTTCGCAGATCAGGCGCATCAGAGAGAGGACGGCGGCGTTGGGACAGGCAGCCGTCAGAGGGACGGCCTCCCCGGACAGCGCGGCTCTGCTCAGATAGATGAGAAATTCCATAAGCAGCAGGCGGCGCAGGAGAACATCGCAGAAGCCCTGCTCTGAGCAGGCCTTTTCCAGCCTTAAAAGGGACTCAAACAGGAGACTGTTCTTCATGGAAGGCAGGCGCAGAACATAGGAGCTGGTTTCACCTGCAGAGGAAAACAGCCGTGAGAGCTTTCCCCCTCCCCCCTCCTCAGAGGCCAGGAATTCAGGGGAAAGGTAGAGAATCAGCCGGCTGTAAGGGGCTCCCGGTTCTATCTCCGGTCTGTGGATCGAGTAGTGGGGAACCAGCACGATGTCATAGGGCTCCAGGGTGTAGGAGGTGCCCTCGATGCTGTAGCCGGAGGCGCCGCCAAGAAAGACGACTGCCTTGTCGAAATCGTGATAATGGTAGGCAATGGGAGCCCTGACTGGCTGAGTCAGGTGGAACAGGCGGAATTCCTCAGACAGATAGCCGCGCTTTTCGTATTCCTCCTCTGATAAATGGCAAAATGAGCTCAAGCAAAAACCTCCCTGTTTTTCATAATAGTAAAATCAGTTACAGCCAAGCCATGTATCTTCTTGCCCGCTTAAAGCGGGCGGGGAAGCATCTGGCGTCCGCCTTGGCATTTTCCTGTCCCAATCTTCGCATGGTTGAACTGTTACCAAAATTATAATGGAAACAGAGCACTAAATGCAAGATAAAGAGCAGAAAACTTATATTATTTGCGGATAGTGCGGTGTAAAATAAAAATAATGGAGAGCTAAGATGCCGCGCCGCAGGAAGGCGGGCATCAGATTTCCGGCTGAAGGGAGGAGTTATCATTGAAGGCTGTACTTGAAAAATATCACTGCATGGGAAATGATTACCTGGTTTTTGATCCAAATAAAAATGAGATGAAGCTGGGGGAGGAGCAGGTGAAGATGCTCTGTGACAGAAATTTTGGCATCGGTTCAGACGGAATTCTGGAGGGGCCGATACTGGACGGAGAGCAGATGTATGTGAAGATCTATAACCCGGATGGAAGCGAGGCCCCGAAGAGCGGAAACGGCATGGGGATTTTTGCCAGATATCTGAGGGATGCGGGATATGTGCAGAAGACAAAGGTATCCTGGATGACGCTGGGCGGTCCGGTGACCGTGTACTACCTCAATGAGGAGGGAACCCGCGTTAAAATTTCCATGGGAAAACCTACTTTCTGGAGTGATGAGATACCCGTGACGGGAGAGCGCAGA
The DNA here is from genome assembly GCF_003480545.1 of Clostridium sp. AM29-11AC. Lineage (NCBI taxonomy): Bacteria > Bacillati > Bacillota > Clostridia > Eubacteriales > Clostridiaceae > Clostridium > Clostridium sp. AM29-11AC. The sequence goes on along the minus strand of NZ_QUJI01000010.1, from coordinate 17,917 downwards.
GAGATGGTCAATCAGACCATGGTGTTCGGGAAAATCCCCTATATAACTACCTGCCTGTCCATTGGAAATCCTCACTGTGTCATCTGGATGAATGAGATCTCTAAAGAACTGGTCTGCCGGATTGGAGAACACTCGGAGAACGCCCCCTGCTTCCCGGAAAAGGTGAACACCCAGCTTTTAAATGTTCTCGACAGGACAAACATTCAGATTGAAATCTATGAGAGAGGCGCAGGATATACACTGGCGTCAGGAAGCTGCGCCTGTGCTGCTGCCTGTGCGGCAAACCGGCTGGGTCTTGCAGACCGAAATATGTATGTGCACATGCCCGGAGGAATCCTTGAGGTGGAGATAAAGGAGGACGGAGTGGTGTACATGACCGGAGAGGTCGGCTATATCGGAAATATGACTCTGGGCTGCGAGATGGTGGAGAAGCTCAGGAAGGCGGATCGGAGCTGAGCTGCATCGGGAGATTCTGGCAAAGCTGCAGACAGAAACCGGCAGACAAAAAAACGACAGATAAAAAATCGGAAGACCAAAATTGACAAATAGAAATTGACAAACAGGGACGCCGCTGTTATAGTAAAAAAAGAGCGAGGGAGCTTTCTGCAAAGGGAGCTCTCTCTTTTGTTATTATATAACAGGAAACTTCGTTCCCCATTATATAATAACGCTCCGCGGGGATCGCACTGGGTTGGAAAGGAAGAATGCCGTTGATGCGCACTCGCGCGCAAGGTAAAAATTGCCTGAAGGCAACCGCGCTCGGCGCGAGTGTGCGCCAAGGCGCACACTTTTTTGCACAGGGAAGCGGATTTCCTGTGAAAGGTGCCAAAGCGCTCAGATATGATATTCTTAAATTCAGAAAAATGATAAAATCAGAAGGGAAGGAGCTGAGAAAAGGTGGAGTTAGAAAAACAGGAAGGAAGCAGAGGGGAGAAAAGAGAAAGCGGACAGGCAGAAGAGCTCATAGAGCTGGAGGGGGAAGAAGCGGCCGAAATGGACAGGGAGACGGCTCTGGAACTGGATGAGAAAACGGCTGATATTATTAAACTGCAGTTTTCTGATCTGTGCGGACGGCTGAAATCTGTGGAAATTCCCGGAAGGGCAGAACCCGGTTGGGAGAGGCTGGAGGCCGTGGAGGCAGAGGCGGTGACAGGGGAAACAGAGGAGCGGCCTGAATTAGGAGAGGGCAGGAAAAGGGGAAGCAAACGCAGAGAGATGGTTTTCCTAAAACCGGAGTGGGATACGTGGCTTCCCATGAGCTGGGAGACGGGAACGGGAGATGCGGCCCGGGTTATCTGCCAGGTGACAGACCGGGAGGGAAATCCCATGTGGAGCGATTCCAGAGAGGTGCTGAAAAGGGAACTTCTCCGCCAGGAGAGAAGAGGGCGCACCTTTCAGTTTGCCTTTGGCTGCGAGTTTTTCCTGTTTCACACCGATGAGGAAGGAAGGGCCACGACTGTCACCCACGAGACGGCGGGATACTGCGACGGAGGAACCATTGACCTGGCAGAAAGCGTGCGCCGCGACATGCTCCTAGGACTTGAGGAAGCGGGAATCCAGGTGGAGTATGTGACCCACGGGTGCGCGCCCGGACAGCATGTTTTCCGCCTGAAGGCCAGGAGAGGAGTGCAGGCCGCAGATGAGCTGCTGGCATTTCGGGCTATCATACGCAGAACTGCAAAAAGCCATGGCCTTCACGCATCCTTTATGCCAAAGCCGCTGAATGGATTCGGGGGCTCAGGGCTTGAGATAGAGGTTTTGCCGGAGCTTATACAGAAGAGTCGGGGAGAGGAAAAGGAAAGGAAGGCATTGTGCCTGGAGGCAGCAGAACGTCTCAGACAGAGTCTGGGGGAGATGGCTCTTTTAACAAATCCACTGGTAAATTCCTACCGGCGTCTTGCGGCTCTCAGAGAAGAGGGAGCTGACAGGGAGGACTTTGTCCGGAGTTCGGAGACGGGGCTTCAGTTTTTCCTGGCTGACTCCTCCGTAAATCCCTACCTGGCCCTTGCGGCTGTGCTGGCAGCTGGATTTGGGGAGCAGGAGGAGAGGGCCAAAATACAAAAGGACATCAAAAGGCAGGAACTTCCCTCTACGCTGGGAGAGGCAGTCTCCGTGTTTTCAGAGAGCGCAGGGATGAGAAAGCTGCTGGGAGAGAGACTGTTCTCCTTTTATGCAGAAATGAAGCTTAAAGAGTGGAAGCGCCATATATCCTGGGTGAGCGACTGGGAGCTTCGGGAGTATCTTTCCAGATATTGACAGACAGATTTTGGGCGCTGGAAAACGGGACAGCCGGGAAGGCAGGATACAGGCTTAGGACAGAAAGGCGGAGGACGTGACGAACATAATTGTGGCTTTTGCAAGACAGGAGGATGGGCGGAAAATAAAGAGCATACTGGTAAAAAGCGGATTTTTGGCTGTGACTGTCTGTACCTGCGGAGCCCAGGTGCTGAGCCAGTCAGGACTTTTGGGTTCAGGCATCGTCGTCTGCGGCTACCGGTTCGGGGATATGAACTGCAGACAGCTGAGGGAACAGCTGTCCGACCGGTTCGAGATGCTGTTAGCTGCCTCGCCCAGCCTCTGGAGCGGTGAGAGGATGGGAGAGATCGTCTGTCTTCCTGCGCCGTTTACAGTGAAGGATCTGGTCGGCACGGTCAGGATGATGGAGCAGATAGCTGTGCAGAAGGAGAGACGGCTGAGAAGCCTGAAGCGGGAGAGAAGCGAGGAGGAAAAGCGCCTGGTGGCTGAGGCTAAACGGATACTGATGGACAGAAACCGGATGACGGAGCCCCAGGCCCACCGCTACCTGCAGAAATGCAGCATGGACAGCGGCACCAGCCTGCCGGAGTCTGCGGCCATGGTGATCCGCCTGTACCGGCAGAGCTGACAAATCAGGATATTGAAAAACCAGGCATACAGATAATGATAGAAAAGAAATTATACCAGGAAGGAAGCAACAGGAGGAAGAAACATGAAGTTTACAAAGATGCAGGGACTTGGAAATGACTATGTATATGTGGACTGCTTTAAGGAGACTGTGGAAAACCCGGAAAAAACGGCCGTTTTTGTGAGCAACCGCCATTTCGGGATCGGTTCAGACGGCCTGATCCTCATCAAACCGTCCAAGGTGGCAGACTGCCAGATGGATATGTACAATCTGGACGGTTCCAGGGGAGCCATGTGCGGAAACGGGATTCGCTGTGTGGGAAAATACGCTTACGATCACGGGATTGTGCCGGCAGACAGGAAGGTTCTCACCGTGGAGACGGCCTCCGGGATCAAAACCCTTACGGTAAAGGAGGAGAATGGGAAGGCTGTCCAGCTGACTGTGGATATGGGAAGGCCGGAACAGACCTCAGAAATTCCGGAATCCATTGAGGTGGATGGAAAGGAATATCAGTTTATCGGGATTTCTATGGGAAATCCCCATGCAGTGCTGTTTGTGGATGACACAGCCGCTGTCCCTCTTGAGAGCATCGGACCGAAATTTGAGTGCCACAGGAGATTCCCTGACCGCACCAATACGGAGTTCGTCCAGGTGATAGACAGAGGACATATCAGAATGAGAGTGTGGGAACGGGGGTCAGGGGAGACCATGGCCTGCGGAACAGGGGCCTGTGCCAGCGCAGTGGCCAGCATCCTGTCCGGGTATACCGACACATTGGTGGAGGTGGAGCTTCTGGGAGGCTGCCTGACCATCGAGTGGGACAGAGAAAAGGATACGGTGTATATGACAGGACCGGCCGTGGAGGTATTTAACGGCGAGATTGCGATCCCCTAGAAGCTACAGATCCTTCTTTCCGGGGAAAGGCTACACTTTTTTTATTGTTCTTCATAGAATAAAGTAGAACTGCCGGCTGGCATCTTATGTTTCTTAGCTCAGAAAAGGAACAGAGCTGCCAGAGAGGAAGGAATGGGAAAGAGAAAAGAGGCTGAAGACTGCAGCAGCGTACATTCCGGTATCTTCTTCCGGCACAGAACAGAAAGGAGCCTTTTTCTTAATATGAAAAAGAGAGTTGTGATAGATGCGGGACACGGGGGAACCAGAGATCCGGGGGCTGTATATTTTGGAAGACAGGAAAAAGATGATGCGCTGCGGCTTGCCCTGGCGGTAGGCTCGCTCCTGGAGGACCGGGGGTTCGAGGTAGTTTATACGAGAGTCAGCGACGTGTATGATACGCCTTACGAGAAGGCCCAGATGGGGAACAACGCAGAGGCCGATTATTTTGTTTCCATCCACAGAAATGCAGCCGGAGTGCCCGAAAATGCATCAGGGATTATGACACTTGTTTATGCGGATGAGGGATTCCGGGGAATTTTGGCAAGAGAGATCAATGAGGAACTGAAAAAAACTGGTTTTCAGGATCTGGGAGTGGTGGAGAGGCCGGGACTGGTAGTCCTGAGAAGGACACAGATGCCGGCGGTCCTTGTGGAGGCAGGATTTATAGACAATCCGGAGGATAACCGCATGTTTGATGAAAAGTTTGAGGAGATCGCAGAGGCAATCGCCGCGGGAATTGAGAAGGCTGCCGCCAGAGACGAGAGAGAGAAGCCGCCTGTCTACTATATGGTACAGACAGGGGCCTACCGGATGCGGGCCCTGGCAGAGCAGCAGCTCATTCAGCTTCAGTCGCAGGGCTATCCCGCCTATCTCGTCTACGAGGATGGGTATTACAAGGTGAGAGTCGGCGCCTTCCGGAATCTGGACTACGCGGCGGCTCTCGAAGCAGAGCTTAGGGATCACGGATATGCCACCATGATAGTGAGAGATTACAGCACAGAGGACAAAAAGAAGATGGAGTCTTCCATGTAAAAGGAGGGCGCTGCGGCAAAATGAGGCGGCAGCGCCCTTTTCGATGGCCGGGACGGATCTTGCGGAATGGATTGCCCGGAAGGAGGACAAACTGGACAGGGAAGGCAATTTTTAGTAAAATGAATCATACGTATAAAGAAGAATAGAAAGGGAATCAGAAAAAGAGAACAGAGACAGAAAGCTAAGGCCGCAAGCCTGCGAAAGAGGATGGGGCAGACGGCCTGGCAGTCAGCAAAAAGTGAGAAAGGAAGCCGGGAAAGACAGATGAAGATAGAAGAAAAGCAGAGTGGAAAGCTGGAGCGAATGAAGGAGCTGATAGGGATTCTCCGGGAGGCGGGACGGGCCTATTACCAGGAAAGCCGGGAAGTCATGAGTAACTTTGAGTACGATCGGCTCTACGATGAACTTCTTGAGCTGGAGCGGGAGACGGGGACTGTATTTGGAAACAGCCCGACACAGAATGTAGGCTATGAGGTGGTCAGCTCCCTTCCGAAGGAGAGACATGAAAGTCCTATGCTCTCACTGAACAAGACAAAGAGCGTGGAGGAGCTGAAGGAATGGCTGGGAGAGCAGAGCGGGCTCCTTTCCTGGAAAATGGACGGTCTCACGATTGTCCTGACCTATGAAGAGGGAAAACTTGTGAAGGCGGTTACCAGAGGAAACGGAGAGATCGGCGAGGTGATCACAAACAATGCGAAAACTTTCGTCAACGTTCCCATGACCATTCCCTACAAGGGGCAGCTTGTGCTCCGCGGGGAGGCAGTGATCCGGTATTCAGATTTTCTGAAAATCAATGAGGAGATTGAGGATGTGGATGCCAGATACAAAAACCCCAGAAACCTGTGCAGCGGGTCTGTGAGGCAGCTGAACAGTGAGGTTACGGCTCAGAGAAAGGTGAGATTTTTCGCATTCAGCCTGGTGTCTGCCGACGGAGTGGATTTTAAAAATTCCAGGGAGGAACAGTTCCTGTGGCTTAAGTCCCAGGGCTTTGAAACGGTGGAATACCGGCTGGTGACGGCAGATACCCTTGAGGCGGCTGTGGCATCTTTTTCCGAGGCTGTGGAGAAGAATGACGTGCCGTCAGACGGGCTGGTTCTGCTGTTTGACGATATTGCCTATGGACAGTCCCTGGGAAGGACTGCCAAATTTCCCAGAGACTCCATTGCCTTTAAATGGGCGGATGAGATCCAGGAGACAACCCTTTCCTATATTGAGTGGAGCGCGTCCAGGACAGGGCTTATCAACCCGGTGGCAGTATTTGAGCCGGTGGAGCTGGAGGGCACGACAGTAAGCAGGGCCAGCGTCCACAATATCAGCATCATGGAGGCCCTGGAGCTGGGAGAGGGAGACCGCATCACCGTTTACAAGGCCAATATGATTATCCCCCAGATCGCAGACAACCTTACAAGAAGCGGAGTAAGGGACATTCCCGAAACCTGTCCGGTCTGCGGCGGAAAGACAGAGGTGCGGAAGGTAAACGATGTCAAATCGCTGTACTGCACCAATCCGGACTGTCAGGCTAAGAAGATCAAGAGCTTTACCCTGTTTACCAGCAGGGACGCCCTCAATATAGGGGGACTGTCCGAGGCGACCCTGGAAAAGTTCATCGCCAGAGGCTTTATTCACGAATATGCGGATATTTTTCATCTGGACAGGCATGAGGAGGAGATTGTAAATATGGAGGGCTTTGGGAAGAAATCCTTCGATAAGCTGACAGAGGCGGTGAAGAGGGCCGCAGACACAACCCTTCCCCGGGTCGTGTACGGCCTGGGTGTGGCAGGAATCGGGCTTGCCAACGCCAAGATGCTGTGCCGCCATTTCCAGTATGATTTTCATGCCATGCGCTGCGCGGGAAAGGAAGAGCTGACAGCGGTGGACGGAATCGGCGAGGTGCTTGCCGACGCCTGGATCCAGTTCTTCGCAGATGAAAAGAATAACCAGATGGTGGACCGGCTGATGGAGGAGCTGACCATAGAGGCTGCTCCAAAGGAGGAAGGGGAGAGGACAGAGCTCTTTGAAGGGCTTGTGTTTGTCATCACAGGCTCGGTGGAGCACTTTAAGAACCGCAAGGAGGTTCAGGAGATCATTGAGTCCAGAGGGGGGAAGGTGACGGGAAGCGTCACAGCAAAAACCAGCTATCTGATCAACAATGATGCCGCATCAAATTCTTCTAAGAATAAGAAAGCCAGGGAGCTTGGGATTCCTGTTATCACAGAGGAGCAGTTTATAGAAATGCTGGGAACAGACTCTGAGGAGCAGTGAGAAAGAAGCAGGATTGGCGGGAGAGAGAAAAGCAGGCTCTCCCGGGAAAGATAAATACAGACTGTTTGGCAGAGCGCACCAGAAGAACAGCAGAGGGCTGCGGTCAGGGCATCCTGGAGGGATGCGCTCTGACCGGCCCGGGGAAACTTCTGATGCGCTCTCTGGTTCTCAGCAGTATTTGTGAAACAGACGTGTAAACAGCTCTGCATGCATCTGCTCGTCTGCGGCAATTCGTTTCAGATTGTCGCAGATATTGGGATCCTGAATCCAGGATGCCTGTTTCAGGTATTTGCTGCAGGCTTCCCGCTCTGAGGCGATGGCAGCAGAGAGAAGTTTCTTGATAGAGGAGGAGTAGTGCAGATAACCGGCATCCCAGTACATATACCTTCCGGTGCGCAGGCTTCTGGTCCAGAGCCTGGGATCTGCGCCTAGCTGCATGGCGAGCTGACCGAAGATTTTCAGGTGATGCATTTCCACGATATTGACCTGGTGGAAGGTCTCAGAAATTTCCGGGCATTCGGCGGAGAGAAGAGAGGAATAAAAATACTGTCCCACAGCCGTCATCTCTGAGAACTGGCCGCCCAGATTGTCAAGCATTGCAGAGGCATAGCGGGGATTCTGGCATCCGGCCTTGACGGGAGGGTAGGGGGTGGCTGCGCGGAAGGCCTGCTCGCCGGGGCGAAGGCCATGGGGATGAAATTCGCCGCAGCGGGGCCCGCCGGGAAAAGCCTCTCCCGGGCCTGAGTTTCCGGGCGCACACGGACTGTCTTTTCTGATTCCCTGACTTTTGAGCTGAGATCTTGAAGCCTCAGCCGTTTCGCCGTTTTTTTCAGCCCGGTTTATCTCGGATCGGTTTGTCTCCTCCATCTCAGCCTCCGTTTTGCAGCTGTCAAAGCGGTTTTTGTCCGCTCTGTTTCTGGCGCGTGGGTCGGCGTCCTGAATGTGCATGGAAGAAAAGGAAGACAGGCTTCCTTGGCTTGGGGAGCCGTTCGGCTGACAGCTATCCTGGCCCTTGGAGGGCTGCTTTCTGATATGATTCTGATAGATGACCTGGCCTTTCAGAGGCTGACCTGTCTGCGAAACCGTCTGTCTGACAGAGACCTGCTTCATATGGTCTGACGAACCTGAGGCAGACTGGGCGGTAAGAGCCTCATTCTGTTCCTGAACATTGGAAAAATCCGATTCCTGCATGAAAATTTCCTTTCCATAACAGCAGATAGGACAGCTTCTGCTGTTACGCCTTTCGGGTTTTATTTATTCTATTTTATGAGTCACGCTGGCAATTATGTTTAAAATGTGATATGATACCCTACGGCAGTCCGCCTTTTTGCGAAGCGAAAGACAAAACGCAGACAGGAGGAAGAGCTGCCTTACTGACAGTAAAATGGAGGGATGTTATGCCTATTAAAATACAGAAGGATCTGCCGGCAAAGGCGATTCTGGAAGCGGAAAACATTTTTATGATGGATGAGGACAGGGCCTTAAGACAGGACATCAGGCCGCTGGAAATCCTGATTCTGAATCTGATGCCGATCAAGGAGGAAACGGAAACACAGCTTTTGAGGGCTCTTTCCAACACTCCGCTGCAGGTGGACTGTACTTTTTTGATGCTCTCGTCCCACGTCTCGAAAAATACATCTGCCAGCCATCTCAATAAGTTTTATGTGACATTTGACGAGGTGAGACGGAAAAAATATGACGGAATGATTATTACAGGGGCTCCTGTGGAAAATATGGAGTATGAGGAGGTCAACTACTGGGAGGAGCTCACGGACATTATGGAGTGGAGCAAAACCCATGTGACCTCCACCCTCCACATCTGCTGGGGGGCTCAGGCGGGACTTTACTACCACTACGGAATCCCTAAATATAAGAGGGAGAGGAAACTCTCCGGCATCTACCGGCATCAGGTGCTGAACAGGAAGGTTCCCCTTGTCAGGAGCCTGGATGATTACTTCTACTGCCCCCATTCCAGATGGACAGAGGTGAGGGAAGCGGATGTGGCAAAGCACCCGGAGCTGATGCTTTTGTCCAGCTCTGAGCAGGCAGGCGTTTTTCTGGTGATGAGCCGGGACGGAAGGCAGATATTTATGCAGGGACATCCGGAATACGATCGGATGACGCTGAACAATGAATATCACAGGGATTTGAGCAAGGGAATGAATCCGGAGATACCGTACAATTACTATGAAGACAACGATCCGTTTTCAGTTCCGACGCTGAAATGGCGCAACGTGGCCAACACTCTCTACACCAACTGGCTGAATTTCTATGTATATCAGGTGACTCCGTATCTTTTGTCGGAGGATTGAGAAAAGGCTTGTAAAATAAGGGAAAAATGACACTTTATCCAATGAAAGTACTTTGCGGGAAAATGGCGAAAATACCCCATTTTTGATAGTTAAATGGGGTAGAAATGGGGCAGTAAATATAACCAGTGAAAAGACCTATATAACATCAAAAAAGACTATGAAATGGAGTATAATTATGAATGGTATGAATGATGCTATACAGGTAGATTTAGACGTTCTGTTAGTTAAAATGGAATCAATTTTAAACCTTATCGCCTTGTTAGAAGAAGCCTTTGCAATGAGCCAGAATATACAGGGAGAATCAGTTATGAGGGTATTAAAATTACTGCTTACTGACTTAGATGATCAGTTATCGGAGTTTATAGAATAAGATTGTATTAAAAAAAATACAATTTATTTTTTGAACCATTCCATTGGAGCAGAATTTTTTACTCTGGATTATTTGGTAAAAATGATGTTTATTAAGACGAAAATCCATTTCAAGAATTAAAATGGGAAAAATATAAGGTAAACAGGTAAAGTGGCTTTAAAGGCTTATTATGAGCTTTTAGAGCCACTTTTGCTATACCATGAGCAAATTTGGGGGACTTTAAAAAAGATGAAATTGTGATATAATGTATTTTACAACCAAACACATACAGAATTGAAATCTGAAGGAGAAAACCCAGTATGATGAAATATAGTGGACTTTTAAAGATAGATATAATACGGAAAGGCGGTGTGAAGAAAAGGTAGCAGAACCATGCTGAAAATTGAATAAGCCGTTATGAAACCGTAATGTCTTGTTATATCATGTGATTTGATATATACCGGGGACTGCTAACCCTCGAAAGAGGAAGTAATAGGAAAAGGCGTTAAATCATTTAGATGGAGCATAATCTGTCTGTTGATTTAGCGTCTTTTTGTTTTTTAGAGAAAAGAAAGATAGATATTAGAGTATTACGAAACATATGAGATAGTTTCTCAGAACTTTGGAAGCTGTGTCAATAGCAGTTTTAAAAGGATAATAGGAAAATCTAATAATTCTATTGTCTATGAAAGTTTATATATTAAATAAAGATAAAAGGAGAAATGATTATGAATGAATTACAAATTTTTAATAATGAGGAGTTTGGTCAGGTAAAAACATTAATAATTAACAATGAGCCTTGGTTTGTTGGGAAAGACGTAGCAAATGCATTAGGGTATGGAAAAGGGAAATCTTTAAACAATGCTGTATCAAATCATGTAACGAATGAAGATAAAGGGGTCACTGAAATAATGACACCTGGAGGAAAACAAAAAACAATTATTATTAATGAATCAGGCTTATATGCTTTAATCTTTGGAAGTAAACTTGAATCAGCACAGAGATTTAAACATTGGGTAACATCAGAAGTCCTTCCCTCAATTCGTAAAACAGGTGGATATGTAAATGATGACGAACTTTTTGTTAATACTTATCTTCCATTTGCTGACGATATGACAAAACAGTTATTTAAAGTAACTTTACAAACTGTTCGTAGACAAAATGAAATTATTGAATCTCAAAAAGAAAGATTGCCACACAAAATCAACAAATCGTAGAGATGGAGTAATTAAATTTACACAAATAAAAGGCATATTTTCAATTTGTAAAGGAAGGGGATAAAAATATCATGGAACAAATAAAAATGGATTCTAGCTGATTATACGGCGTGAAAAAGTAAAGTTTAGAGGAGACGGAATAGGAAGGGAGGGGATAGGCGATTACCAAAGAAAAAATAGAATGGAAGAGGAGGGAAAATATAGTGACAGGATAAAAACACTTATTATGATTACGGTATATTTATAGGAAAGATAATATTACTAAAGTATATGTGTATATATGCAGGAACAAAGGAAATCACTGATTTTAGTGTATTTTATAAGGGGGGATATTATCAAAAAATGCGAATGGAAAAAATTAGAAATAGATGGTAGCAGATACGTTACCTTTAAGGGAGATTTAATTTAAATAATTTAATAATCTTGCTTCGCTTTTGCAAGCTACGCAATCTTATATAAATATATTTAAATTAAATCTTTGTCTAATATATTTCAAAATTTATTTAAAACATAAAGCATTTTTCCGAGTGCTTTGACGGACAAGCCGTAAATCACTCTTCAAAATGTATGTGTTTAAATAAATTTGTGAAACATATCAGACAATCAATAAATATTTGAATTTTAAGCCGCGACTGAATAGAAGCGGCATAGTAATAATAGGGTAGTTTTGAAATGCGTATAAACAATTCAAAAATATATATAATTCAAAACTACCCTAAATTGATATGAAAGGATAAATATGAGTAGTAGATATATAGTAAATTTAGAAAATTTAGCAGAAATTAATGTGAACCAAGAATTTCCATCGAAGTCAAGTTTATATCAGCTTTTACTTGGAATGAAGCCAGATGGACAAATTGCCCGTAGATATATGCGACAAGAAATTGAAAGATATTTAAAATTTGAAGAGATAGGAACCGGACATAGAATTAAAATAACAGAAAAATATTCAGAACCGATATTCAGAAAAGAAAATCGTGGTGGAAGAAATAATACTAAATATATCCAATATGTAGAAAAGTTAATTTTAGAAGCAGGAAGTTTTACAAAAGTTTCATGGGAAATTTTCAGTGCATTATATGGTATTGGAGATAAAGAATTTTGGAAAAGGAATGAAGAAGATACTCCTGTGATTTGGTATTTTAAGCAGATGATTCGTGATAAATTAAATACAATTAATGATTCTGCCTTTAAATCGTTAACTAATCAAGGAATTATTGAACATAATTTGATTTGGGTAAAAAGTAAAGATAATAATATAATTGAGTTAGATGATGATGAATTAGCAATAGTAGAAAACCTTCAAAATGAAATTTGTAAAGAATTAGAGTGCTCTTTACAGAATGCTTTGAGAAACCATAAGAAATTTCCCAAATATAAAAAAAGATTTGAGAATAGGATAAAAAAATACGGTTTTAAACCTTTTCAGGCACATAAAGTTATAATTGGGAAAAAATACTTATTGTCAAAAGAGGAGTATGAAGAAAGTCAAAAAATACTAAAAGAGGAAGTTGCATATTACATATATAAACAAATAATGGAAAGCAGAGATAAAAGTTACAAAAAAAATCGGAAAAGAAGAGTGAGAGGATTTGGACAAGGTAGTAAGTTGTACTTACATCCGTTTGATTTAAAAGAAAGATCAGATGTTCTAGAAGTTTATTGTAAACTGTTTGGATTGAAAAGTTTTGAAGAAGCGGAAGATAGATATAAAGTACGTTATAAAATTGAGAATAAAGAAGATATTATGAAAGAAAAACAAGAAATTTTATATACTGTCTGTTAAAGAATTGTGTATAAAGTCCTGCTGCCAGTGTCGTTGTTATAGTGTAACAGGACTCTATAAAATTTGGTCATCATCACATGGTACATATGTGGCGATATCTTTTACATCACAATTTAGAATCCGGCATAAGTCGTTGATAGTGGTAGTAGAGATAGGTTTATTATGTTTTAATCTATGAAGAGTAGAAAAAGAAATTCCATGTTTATTATGAAGGGTGTACCAGTTTTCACCAGACTCTTCACATATTTTCCAGAAGGGATCAAATAAAATCATAGGTTTTATGCTCCTGTCTTAGTTGATAGTATTAGCATAGAGCCTATTTTTTTATACGAATATCTTCGATATAAAGAAGATTCTGGTTGAAAGTGTAATATAAATGTTGTAGTATAGATACATATTCGTTAAAAAGAATATAATATAGGAGAAAAAATGATGAAAAAGAAAATGTTATTGATAGGGCTTTTAGCAAGTGTAGGACTTATTGGATGTAGTAGTCAGACGACAGAAATGGCAACTACAGCGGTTGAAACTACAACCATAAATGAGACGACGGAACCGGAAACTAAGAAAGCGATTGAAAAAGAAGATTTAAGTGAAAGTAAAAAATTGGAAATATTGCATTTATAAATGGTCAAATTGCCCCATTATACGATACAGATATATCAGATGCAGACCTTGAAAAAAAGGCTGATGAGATATGGACAGAAGCAGAGAAAAAATTTAATGTATCAGAAAACGATATTTTTATGATTATGACTGATACGAATTTAGTTAAAAAATATTACAGTGGAGAAACTGCTAAAAATGAAATAAAAACATATGATGCAACATTAGAAGACAACGGATATGGATCGGTTGTTTTGGCTATATCGAGAGATGCGTTAGATGAATGGCTTAAAGCTATCGAAAATAACGATGAAAATATGATGAACTCCATGGTAGAGGGGGGAAAGATTGCATTAGAGGGAAATGGAACAAAAGTCTATGTTAAGGATGTAGGAATAGCTGTAACAAAGGTAGAATTACTTGAGGGTGCAAACAAAGGTGCAATAGCCTATGTTATGAGTGAACAGGTAGAAATGAAATAGAAAAATATGGAGGGAAATTATGGCGTTAATTCAATGTCCAGAGTGCGGAAAAGAAGTAAGTGACAGAGCAGAAAAATGTATTTATTGTGGTTTTCCTTTAAATCAAACTCAAGAAAAGTTAAGTAAGGAAAATACTAATATCGTATACTGCTATAACAAAGGCATACAAAATTTGTATTTAAGGTGTTCCTGTGGGCAAGAATTTAAGTATATCAATACTATGTATAAAAGAAATATTCTTGATAATGGAGATTACAAATTTGAAGCAGGAGGACTGCCTATAATGTGTCCTCGATGTCATTCTATATATGATACAATTTCTTTTAGACCAGAAACAGACCCTTATTTTGAATTTAAAAATAGTGATAAAATAAATGATACTATCGTTAAATGTCCTAAATGTGGATCAACTCAGATTCAGATGGTTCCAAGAAAATGGTCTTTAGCTACAGGATTTTTAACGAATAAAGTAGATAGGGTTTGTATGAACTGTAAATTTAAATTTTAAAATCATTGAAATTCAGTTGATAGGGGGTGCTAGAATGGGAAAAATATCAGAGAAAAATGGAAGATGTTCATTAACAGCAGAAAATGTTACTGTTAGAACAGTTAGAATGACTTATAAAAATAGATTAGAGGGATTTAATACAACATATTGTTCAAATGAAAATACGTGTATATATGCTTCACAGTGTATTCATTCTAATCTTAATCGGAAGCTTGCAAATGAAGCCTATAATCCAACTATAAAAGAATAATTAAATTCATAATAAATGATTCAGATATAAATCAGAGGTGTACGTAAGTATGCCTCTTTTTATACTCAAAATAGTATCAAAAAACGTATCATAATCTATTTACTTTTTGACACAAGAGATTTGATTAGTCAGAGAACCAAGGAAGGACTAAAAGCAGCAAAAGCCAGAGGCAGAAATGGGGGAAGGCCATCTAAGCAAAATGAAAAAGGAGAAACAGTTCTATTGTTGTATAAGGGGGGGATGAAAATTGCGGACATCTGTAAGGAGACAGCATTGAGCAGAAGTACAGTTAACCGGATTTTAAGAAATATTAAATAAATAAGTATTGATACGGTGCAAAAGAAGATTTAAAATAAGTTATGTTATATAGGTCTTTTCTCATCTGTTAGAAAGGATTTAATATGGGAAAAGATTTAAAAGGTAAAGAATTAGGAGTTGGAATCAGGCAAAAAGTAGACGGTATTTATTCTGCAAGATATGTAGATAAATTTGGTAAGCGTAAAGAATTATATGATAGAAATTTGTCTTCTTTAAAAAGAAAACTAAACGAAGCCAAATATAATGATGCAATCGGGAATGTGATATTAGATGATTCTTTAACTTTATCTGTTTGGTTTGATAATTGGCTGGAAATCTATAAATACAATGTAATACGTGATAATACCAGAGTCTATTATAAACAGGTTTTTAAAAAGCATATTGAACCGCTATTAGGACATAAGAGGTTAAAAGACATAACACAGCTGCACATAAGGGCATTATTAAAAGAGTTAGATAAGCAGGGCTTACAGTTTCAAACACAAAACAAAGTCAGGGTTATGTTGCTCGATATGTATAATAAAGCAATTCTTGACAATTATGCTGTTCGGAATCCTGCAAAAGGTATCAGGCTTCCAAAGCACAACAAAAGAAATAAAAGAGTATTTTCAGTGGAAGAACAGATAGATTTTTTTGATTGCTGTAAAGGTACATTTTATGATAATCTCTTTACTGTTGCCGTCAATACGGGACTGAGACAAGGTGAGCTATGTGCTTTAACATGGGATGATATTGATTTAGAGAAGAAAGAAATCAATGTAGAAAAGACTCTGCTGTATCAGAAGTTAGAGGGAGATACCGGAAAGACATTTCATATTAATCCCCCAAAAACAAAAACAAGCAATAGAAAAGTTCCAATAAATAAACAATGTGAAATTGCATTGAAAAAACAGTTGATTCAAAGAAATAATATTATCTCGAGGCAGTCAGCAAAGCCGGAAAAGGGGTTTGAAAATCTACTGTTCACTACAAAATACGCAACGCCTATTTGTGACCAGATTCTAATTGATGCCATTAAGAAAATTGTAAACGAGATTAATTCAGTCAGAAGCGAGATTGAGCAGTTTGAAATGTTTACTCCGCATTGCTTTCGGCATACGTTTGCAACACGATGTTTTGAAGCCGGAATATCACCAAAAGTAATACAGACGTATTTGGGACATTCTACATTACAAATGACAATGGATTTGTATACTTCCGTATTTAAACATTGTGAAGAGAAGGCAATCAGCAGGCTAAGTGAATATTTTATTTCTCTGGAAGACAGCAGAGAAATAAATATTGAAAGAGAATTTGAAAAGCAGATATAAATGGGGTAAAAATGGGGTAGAGGGAAAAAATATGGGGGTAGTAAAGGTTGAAATTCCTGTAAATACAAGCAACGTGGCCAACACTCTCTACACCAACTGGCTGAATTTCTATGTATATCAGGTGACTCCGTATCTTTTGTCGGAGGATTGAGAAATACGTTTTTCTCCCTGAGTTCCGTGGAATACGGGAGAGGCTGCCGTCTGAAGAGATGGAAAAGGTAAAGGCGGAGCTGGCATCAGAGAAAGAGGAAGCAGAAAATTAAAAAAGGGAAACGCCAGAAAATCAGTCCCTCCGGCAGGAAAGGAGAATGCCAGTCCTGCCGGGGGGATTTGTCAGTTATACTGATCAGCGGGAACAGCTCAGAACAGATGGAGCCCTGAAACAGCAGCACTTTTTTCGATTGTGTCAATAGTTTTTCGCAAAATTAAAATCTTGCCGTTTGGCAGCCGGTAGTCAGCCGGCTATGATATCAGACAGCTGATCCTCTTCTGGATTGAAAAGATGATCCATATTCATGTAACGTCTGGCTCCCCAGCTTGTTGCTGCTACATGACGCAGTCTGGCACATACGAGCATCAAGGCGCTCTGCCCGTCAGGAAAAGCGCCGATCGCTTTTGTACGGCGTTTAATCTCACGGTTGAGACGCTCAATCGCGTTATTGGTCCGGAGCCGGGTCCAATGCTGCGTAGGAAAATCCATATAGGTCAAGGTTTCCTCGATTCCGTCCTCCACCTTTTTGGCAGCTTTGGCAAGCTTCATAGACCGGAGTTTTTCCGATACCTGGAGCGCTTTTTCACGAGCAGCATCCTTGCTCTCCTGTGCATGGATTGCCTTGAGCATAAGCGCTACTGTTTTCATCTTGTTACGGGGCGTAACAGAAAATATATTTCTGTAAAAATGAACTGTACAACGCTGATATCTGGCATCCGGAAAGACTTCTGGAATCGTTTCAAGCATGCCGAGGTTCTTGTCGCCAATGATCAATCGAACACCAGTAAGCCCGCGTTCCTTCAGCCATACGAAGAAAGAACGCCAGCTTTCACGATCTTCCTTCATCCCTTCAGCGGCACCAAGGATCTCCCGGCAGCCATCCTGGCTGACGCCAATGGCAACAAGAACAGAAACATTCTGGATTTCGCCGCCCCAGCTGCGTTTCAGGTAAACGCCATCTACGTAAACATAAGGATAGCTTCCAGAAAGCGGACGGGTACGCCAGGTTTCGATATGTTCATAAGCCTTTTTGTTCAGGTTACTGATGGTTCCAGGAGATACTTTTGTTCCCCATAAAGCCTCGGTGATATCCTCAACGCGGCGTACAGAAACACCGGCCAGATACATCTCAATCAGAGCTTCTTCCACGGAAGATTCTCTGCGGCGATATCTTTCAATAATGGCCGTCTCGAAAGGAATGCCCTTGAGTTTTGGAACTTTCAGCTCCACTTCGCCTGCAGCTGTATGGAGATTCCGTTTATAATGGCCGGAACGATATCCCTGGCGATCAGAAGAACGCTCATACTTTTCAGCGTTAACTAATTCGTCGGCTTCCTTATCAAGCAGGGCATTTAAAGTCTCTTCAACACTGCTGCGGACAAGATCCTTTAAATCGTGCTTTATTAAGTCCTCATTTAGCTGTATAATCTTATCAGACATGGTTTTATAGCCTCCTTTGATAGATTTGGTTGTGGTGACTTAATTTTACCAAACGG